>JACMPC010000173.1 GCA_014377705.1 Dermatophilaceae bacterium | reverse complement strand
TACGGACGTCAAGCGGCTCGACCTGGTCGAGTTCATGCTCGGCACCGGCGCAAGGATCGGTTTCGACCTCGGTGAGCTCATGCCCGTCCTCATGTGCGCGTATCAGGTGAACCTTGAGCGCATCCTGGGCGTCGAGACTCTCCCAGACGCTCTCCACGATGGCGCGGTACGCGTTGCTCGCTCTGCGCACGCCTTGTTGGATGTATCCCCCGATCGGCTCGGTCAGGAAGGCGTGCACCGAGGGTGTGCCGGGGACCTCAGCGAGATCTTCAGCCGCAGCCAGTCGGGCGATCTCCCTTCTCGACCCTCCAGACGGTCGCCTGGGACCACCTCCCACCCGCGCGTGCGCACTTATTCGGCGACAGCCTGTTGAGTCTTGTCGCCTCGGAGGATCGCCAGACGACGACGAGGAGCTGAACTCTGTCGACCAGATGCTCAAAGACAACGGCGCCTGCCTTCACTCGACCCGATGGGCTTGCAGGGTTGATGGGTGAGGCAACGTCCGGTGACAGTTTTGCGTCAGCGTGGCGAGAGGCGCCATGCTCTCAGGTAGGAGATGACAGTGATGGCTCCCATGATCAAGAGCCCTGCCGCGACAATGAAGGGGTAAATGAACATTGCCAGAAACTGTGTTCCGTCCCCTTTGGAGTGAGCACGAACCCCCCCCAACGCCCTCGAACTGGCCGCTGGCGGTGTAGTCGGCCAAGGTCAGGTAGCCAACTACCAGTGCTGGGCCAGGCACGATCCAGAACAGCGCGGCGACGGCCAGGTACGGCCACAAGCGCCTGGAGCGAGTGGGAGTTGGCCTACGACTCGACATCTGTGTCTCCGACCGGACTCATCGAGGCACCACATCGCGGGTGACGATTCGACAGTATCTTGGGTCCATCTGCCGTTGAACAACGCACTACGTGCTGCACGAGGTTCGGCTTCGATGAGCTCAACCCAGCTCAGCCAGTACGTCGTCGATTGCCGCCGAGGGTGGGTCCTCTTCGGCAACGGTTCAGAATGCTGGGCTGTCTTGTCTTCACAGGTGCCGGGCTTCGCTTCCGCGTCTGATGCGGTCGGCGATGCTGGCAACCTCGTCCAACTCACCCGTAGCGACTTCGACGATGAGCTTGTACGCCTGGTCGTTCGACAAGGTCAGCCTGCGTCCATTGACGCCGAGGAAGGCGATGGTGGCTGCCAAAGCCAACCACTTGTTCCCGTCGATCAGCGCGTGGCTGCGCACCAGCGAATGCAATAAGGAGGCGGCCTTCTCCTCTACGGTCTCGTACGCGTCTGTTCCGAAGACTGTGGCCCGAGGCCGTGCCGTTGCCGACTCGAGCAGACCGTGGTCCCGAACAGTGACTTCACCGTCAAGGAACCTGCCTTCACAGCTGGTGGAGGCTTAGGCACAACATTGCCTCTGCCGCGGTGGTTGTGCGTTCTGCTCCGGTAGGTATCCAGGAGGGGGAATGCCAAGGAGTGGTCATGGCAGCGAACTCACCGCTACCAGTCGTGTGGTTGGGCGGTGCTCCCGCGACGTGCAAGTCGACCGTGGCCTGGCAGGTCTTGAGCGATCTCGCCGGTCAAGGTCCCTGCGTCCGTTATCTCGACAACGACCAGATCGGCATGCTGCCACCGCCGCCGGATGAAGACCCGAACTGTTAGCGGTGAGCGCACCGTGTACGTCGACTGGACCACATCGCCTTCCTTCGCCCCGCACCCTCGGACGCGTCCCTGCAGGCGGCGAACGTCGCTGTGATCTGGCGCTTTCTCTCGTGGCGCTAACCGTCTTGTCGGGAACGGCATGGTCCCCACGAATGAGGACCTCGCGATCCTTCGACATGCAGTTCGGCCAGCATCAGTCCGGGCTGTCTGGACCTTCGAGATTAGCCGGCGGTGGTTGCGAGCAGGTCGGGATCGGTGTTCGTTGCTGTCTCGGCGACACCGTGCTCGGTGACGACGATGCTGATCAGGTCGTGTGGCGTGACGTCGAAGGCCGGGTTGAAGCCCCTGGCTCCCGCCGGAGCCGTTCGCAGCCCGGCGAAGCAGAGCACCTCGTCCTCGTCCCGTTCCTCGATGACGATGTCATCACCCCGGGCGACGGCCAGGTCGACGGTGGAGGACGGCGCGGCAACGACGAAGGGGATCTTGGCTCGCTGGCAGGCCAGTGCCAGGCCCACGGATCCGACCTTGTTGGCCGTATCACCATTGGCGGCGATACGGTCGGCCCCGATGATCGCGACATCGACCAGACCTCTCAGGATGGTGCTTGCGGCCGCGCTGTCAGCCTGCACGACGTGCTCGATCCCGTCCTGCAGGAGCTCCCAGCTGGTGAGGCGTGCACCCTGCAACAGCGGCCGCGTCTCGTCGGCATACACCAGGCCAAGGCGACCACGCTGGTTCAGCTCGTGAATGATCCCGTATCCCGTGCCCCAGGCGCTCGTGGCCAGCGCCCCGCTGTTGCAGTGCGTGACAACCCGGATCTTGTCCCTCGCCACGTGCGCGAGGATCCAGTCGGCACCATGCCTGGAGAGCCGGCGGTTCGCGGCCTCGTCGCCGGCCACCAGCTGCCGTGCGAGGCCGAGGACGGTGCCGATCCCGGAAGGGACCGACTCCCTGACCTGGCTCACCCCCCAGGCGAGGTTGACCGCAGTGGGGCGGGCATCACGGATCCTGTCGATCTCCCTATCGAGCCTTTGTGCGTCCCATTTGTCCCGACCTGCCTGGGCCATGGCCAAGGCGACTCCAAGCGCCCCGGCGGCGCCCAGCGCGGGTGCGCCGCGGATCACCAGATGCCGGATCGACTCGACCAGGACGTCGACCGTGGTGACGTCGACGTACCGCTCAGTGCCAGGCAACAGTGTCTGGTCGATGAGCCTGATCATGGGTGCCGGATCGTCCAGCCACTCAATCGCGAGCACCATCGGGCTCTCCTTCCCAGCAGTGGTGGATCCAGGCCCTGGCAGCTTCGCCCTCCATCCCTCCTCTGCAGTCTGACGTATGACGTGTCCGCTCATGCATCCGTGTCGGGGACGGGATGGGGCATGCTGTGCACATGCTCATGCTGAGGGAACGCGAGGAGATCGTCCAGTACTGCCTGCGAATGCTCAAAGACGGACTTACGGTGGGAACGTCGGGCAATATCAGTGTCCGCCTCGGCGATAACATCGCCATCACGCCAAGCGGGGTGGACTATGACGCGCTGTCTCCGGAGGACATCTGCGTACTGACTCTTGACGGAACGCAGATGGACGGGCTGGGCGGCCCTTCCACGGAGGTGCCGATGCACACCGTCGTCTACCAGTTCACGGACGCGCAAGCTGTGGTGCACACGCACCCCGTCTATGCCACGGTTGTGGGGACTCTTGTTCGCGAGATCCCGCGGATCCACTACATGCTGGCCCTCCTGGGTGGACCGGTGAGGGTTGCCCCGTATGCGCCGTTCGGCACGAAGAAGCTGGCCAGGAACTGCATCGTGGCGATGAAGGACCGGTATGGCGTCCTGTTGCAGAACCATGGTGCGACGACCTATGGCGAGAGCCTCGCCGAGGCGTACTCCCGGAGCCTGTACCTGGAGTGGCTGTGCCGAATCTACTGTGAGGCAAGAGCGATCGGCGATCCCCGGCTCCTCACCGACGCCGAGTTCGACGACGTCGCCGGGGCAGTCACCGCCCACGGCCTGT
>JACMPC010000172.1 GCA_014377705.1 Dermatophilaceae bacterium | reverse complement strand
TCTTGGCCGAGCGCGGCGCCCCGCCTGAGGGCGACGGCCCGCTGGTGCTCGTGGTCGGCCGGCTCGAGGCGGCACTGCTCGACGAGGCTCCCTTGTTCGAGTCCACAGCCGAGGTCGAGTCTTTGAGCCTCATCGGAGTTGTCGAGCGCATCCCGCAGCGGGGTACCCAGTGGTGTGGTCCATGAGCTGCGCCAGGCGAGGATGCCACCGAGAATGCGGGGCGGAGGCTTCGGGGGCGCAA
This sequence comes from Dermatophilaceae bacterium, assembly GCA_014377705.1. Classification (GTDB taxonomy): domain Bacteria; phylum Actinomycetota; class Actinomycetes; order Actinomycetales; family Dermatophilaceae; genus UBA4719. Next base: position 32,479 of record JACMPC010000172.1, on the reverse strand, counting down.
TGACGCCGCCCGCACCCAGAACCAATCGCGATGGTGTCGGTTTCCACAGCGATTGAATACCCCTACCCCCGACGTCCTCGCAGGTCAGCGCTTAGGGAGTCCGGCGGGCACGGCGGCGTGGACCCAAACTTCCGGGCGTATTCCGGGCGGACCCAGCGCCACCCGATCCGGCATTATGCATCTACGCAGGTCAGAGGCCTGCGACCCACTGCCCTGGGGATCGTCAAACAGGGCGCCGTTTGGATACCCCCACTAGGTATAAAAAGAAGGCCTCCAAACCACGTTTCCGCAGGTCAGAGGCCCTCTCGAGCACGTGGTGGCAGGTGAAGGATTCGAACCTTCGAAGCTTTCGCGATGGATTTACAGTCCACTCCCATTGGCCGCTCGGGCAACCTGCCTAGGTGCGGATGGAAGGATAGCAACTCCACCACGGGGTTCGTCCAATCGGGGCGGGTCACACCACGACAGACGACACCACGATCCCGCGCGTTTCACGGGGATACCGCCCATCTGACACACCCGAAGGAGCCGATATGGCCGACGCATCGTTCGACGTCGTGAGCAAGGTCGACAAGCAGGAGGTCAGCAACGCGCTGACCCAGGCCCAGAAAGAGATCTCCCAACGCTACGACTTCAAGAATGTCGGCGCCTCCATCGAGTGGAGCGGCGAGAACATCCTGATCAAGGCGAACTCGCCGGAGCGGGTGCTCGCGGTCCTCGACGTTTTTCAGACCAAGCTGATCAAGCGGGGGGTCTCACTCAAGGCGCTCGACCTCGGCGAGAAGGACCCCCAGCTCTCCGGCAAGGAGTACAGGCTCGAGGCCTCACTCAAGGACGGCATCACCCAGGAGGACGCCAAGAAGATCGCCAAGATGATCCGGGACGAGTTCGGCAAGACCGTGAAGCCGCTCATCCAGGGCGACGAGCTGCGGGTGTCCAGCAAGTCCAAGGACGACCTGCAGGATGTCATGTCGATGCTTCGGAGCGCCGACCTGGAGGTCGCCGTCCAGTTCACCAACTACCGCTGAGTCGCTCGCGGGCCAGGATGCCCCGGACGAGCCGTCCGCGGCCACTGCAGCGGCGGGTATGCCGGTCCCCTCACCCGAATGCCGCCCGCGAAGCCAGGGCCTCACGCAGCTGGGAGTCGGCGTCCAGGACGGCCCGACGGACCGAGGCCGTCAGGTCGGGGCGCAGCAACGCAGCGGCGGACTGTTCCGCGGTGGACGCCTCGACCTGACCTGCCGGGTAGGCCAACGCGGCGACTCTGGCCAGGGCGTCCTCACCCACCCGCCCGGACAGCGCCGGCACATCGCGGAAGTAGCGAGCGACGTACGGCCGGAGGACATCCTGGTCGCGCGTGTGCCAGAAGCCAGCGGCCAGGGCGTTCAGCTCGTAGTTTGATCGCCCGTGCTCACCGGTCAGCTGCCCCCAGGCCCAGACTTTGGCCTGCGCGTCAGGCGCGGAAGCCCTGGCCTGCAACCATTTCAGGTTGCCGGCCATGGTGCGATCCTGCTCGAGAGCGGCGTCGAGCTCTGCTGACCCGATCGCGCCCCGTCGTGCCAGGTTGCCCAGCGCCACCCAGCGGAAGTCCGAGTCCCCCGCAAGGCCCTCGGGAAGCTGTTCCCCCGCCGCCCACCGGCGCAGCAGGTCCTCGTCCCCGGACGTCGCCGCGACGTACCTGGCGGCCACCAGAGCCCGTGACGAGCCGGGCTCCGCCGCGGCCAGCATCTCACCGGCAGCGTTCGCCGTGACGCCCAGAGCGCCGTCCTGCTCATCGGTCGGGATGAAGGCCGGGATCACGCGCTGGGTCAGCTGGAGACCGACCCTGTTGATGATCGACTGGTTGCTCTCACCCGCCCAGGAGGTCGCCAGGACGGCCAGCAGGTGTCGTGGGTCGATCTCGGCCAGGGCGACCCCGTCCAGCAGCGCCGTCCACACGACGGCTCTGGCCTGAGCCTGTGGCACCGCCGACAGCTCTGCCGGCGCGGCGGCGAGCGTGGCCGCATCGAGCTTGACGTTGGCCCAGGTCAGGTCGGTCGCGTTCGGGATGAGCAGGTTCGCCGCCGGCCTGCCGACCAGCTCCGGCAGAGCGGTCTGGTCCCGGTCAACGGTGGTCAGCACCCGGAACACCTCGGCGCCGCCGGAGAACCCCGCAACATCGAGGCGGTGCGGGCGATCGGCAGGGTGAGCAGCCGGAGGCGTCCTGCGAAGAGTGGCCGACGTGATCGAGCCCCGCTCTGTGGTTACCTCCACCGAGATCGCGTCAAGTCCCGTTGTGCGTAGCCACGCATCGGCCCACTGCTGCAGGTCCTTGCCGCTGGCCCGCTCCATGGACCCGAGGAAGTCCGCCAGTGCCGCATTGCCGTAGGCGTGGGAGCGCAGGTACTCACCGACCCCGGAGATGAAGTCGTCATCGCCGATGTAGGCGATCAGCTGGCGCAGCGTGGCCGCCCCCTTGGCATAGGAGATGCCATCGAAGTTCTGCAGCGCGGACTGGGCGTCGGGGGCGGGAGATCCTGCCACCGGGTGAGTCGACGGCATCCGCTCGGCCGCATAGCCCCACGGTTTGCGGGCCATCGAGGAGTCGACCCAGGCACCGGTGAACTCGGTTGCCGCCTCCAGGGTTCGGTGCGACATGTACTCGGCGAAGGACTCGTTCAGCCACAGGTCGTCCCACCACTGCATAGTCACCAGGTCGCCGAACCACATGTGCGCCATCTCGTGGGTGATGGTGCTGGACCGGGTCAGCTCCTCGTCATGGGTCATCGCCCCGCGGAACACATACTGGTCACGCAGGGTCACGCAGCCGGGATTCTCCATCGCCCCCGCGTTGAACTCCGGGACGAACACCTGGTGGTACTCCCCGAACGGGTAGCGGATACCGAACAGCGAGTGGTAGTAGTCGAACGACTGGGCCGTGATGGTGAGCATCTGCTCCGCCTGGCGCTCCAGGGGCTCACGCAGCGAGGCCCGGGCGTGGATGCCCAGCGGGATGCCGTCATGGACCGTCGTGACCGACGCGTAGGGTCCGGCGCACACGGTGAAGAAGTAGGTCGACAGCGGCTTGGTCGTCGCCAGCGCCCAGGTGCCCTCGCCGGTCCGGGTGGCCGTCCCGTTGCCCAGGACGATCCACCCGGGCGGAGCGGTCACGCTGACGTCGTAGGGGGCCTTGAGGTCCGGCTGGTCGAAGCACCCGAAGATTTTCGGGGCGGAGTCCAGGAACGAGTGCCCGTAGACGTAGTGCTGGTCGTCCGCAGAGTCGACGGCCCGGTGCAGGCCCTGCCCGTCGTTGCTGTAGCTCATGGTCGCCGTTACCACGACCTCGTTCTCCAGCGCCAGCGAGGTCAGCCCGATCCGTTCGCCGTCGAACCCGGTGAGGTCGATCTCGACCCCGTTGAGCGTGACCGTATAGAGCCGCAAAGGCTTGACGTCCAGGAACGTTGATCCGCCCGGCTCGGCACAGGTGAAGCACACGGTGCTCGAGGACTCGAAGGTTGTGGCTCCTTGCGCCAGATCGAGCTCGACGCGATATCCGAGGACTTCGATGAGGGCTGAGCGCGCCCCTGCTTCCACGCGGGTCAGATTGGTCATCCCCGCACTCTCTCAGAAGTGGCCGGCAGGGACTGCCCCAGGTCCCGCCGGGGCGCGGTCAGTGGCCGCGATACCCCGAGGCCATCGTCTCCAGGCGGGCAATCCGGTCGGCCATCGGCGGATGGGTGGCGAAGAACCTCGAGACGTCCTTGGCGCGAAACGGGTTCGCGATCATCATGTGGCTGGCGTTGACCAGGTCACGCTCGGGTGCCAGCGGCGCTGCAGCCGTCCCGCGCTCCAGCTTGCGCAGCGCCGACGCGAGGGCCAGCGGGTCGCCGGTGAGCCTGGCGCCGTCCTCGTCCGCGTCGTACTCACGGGTCCGGGTGATCGCCAGCTGAATCGTGGTGGCGGCAAGCGGCGCAAGCAGGGCCATGGCCATCATGGCGATAGGGTTCGGGCGGTCCTCGTCGCTGTTGCCACCGCCGCCGAACATGCTCATGAGCATGAACATCTGGGCCACGCTGGTGATCACGCCGGCGATGGCAGCCGCCACCGACGACGTCAGGATGTCCCGGTTGTAGACGTGCATGAGCTCGTGCCCGAGGACCCCGCGCAGCTCGCGCTCGTCCAGCAGCTCCAGGATCCCCTCGGTGCAGCAGACCGCGGCGTTGGCCGGGTTGCGCCCGGTGGCAAAGGCATTGGGTGCCTCGGTGGGCGAGATGAACAGGCGCGGCATCGGCTTGGTCGCCGCCGTCGAGAGCTCACGCACGATGCGGTACATCGCCGGCGCCTCCGCTTCGGTGACCGGTCGGGCGCGCATCGCCTTGATCGCGATCTTGTCGCTGTTCCAGTATCCGTAGCCGGTCATCACGACCCCGAAGAGCGCAAAGGCCCAGAGGTACGTCCCGCCCGCGAACAGCGAACCGAGCGCGAGCAGGAGGGCGAAGATGCCGCTGAAGAGCAGCGTGGTCTTCAGGCCGTTGTAGTGGTTGTGCATGCTCTCTCCAACGCGGCCGTAGGGCATGGTGTTCCGGCAACCTGCCTCGGTCGCCGGATATTGAAGCGCCGTCAGATGCCGAGCATCCCCACCAGCGTCTGCGGGCTGAGGCTGGTCACCACCAGTGCCACCGCGGTGAAACCGACAGCGACCAGAGTCGCCGGGTGGACCCGGGCCACGGTTGCGGCCACCGGGCTCACGCCGTCCGGCACTGCCGGAGCCGGAACCTTGGCTGCCGGGTCGGAGGTGGAGATGACGACGAGCAACCACCGCAGGTAGACGGCAACGCCCAGGACAGCGTTGAAAGCCGCGATGACGGCCAGCAACCACAGCTCGCTGTCGACGACGGGCCGCAGCGCGGCGACCTTGGCCACCAGGCCCAGGATGCCCGGCGGCAGCCCGGCCAGCGACAGCAACGCCAGCGCGAGAGCACTGGCCAGGATCGGGTGGTCACCCAGCAGCCCACGGTATTGCGCGAGGTCACGTGCGCGTGCCGCTCCCCTGATCTGGACCAGGGCCGCGATCACGGCGAAGGCCAGGAGGGTGGCCAGAACATAGGCCAGCAGGTAGGCCCCGGAGGCATGAACCGCGGAACTGGAGACCGCGGCCAGCGGAAGGACAACCCAGCCCGCCTGTGCCACCGTGGACCAGGCGAGCAGCCGGATGACACCGTTCTGGCGCAGCGCCATGATGTTGCCAAGGGTCATGCTGACCGCGGAGACGATCGCGATGGCAGCCAGTGGCGGAGCGCCCAGCGGGGCGATGGCCCGGATCATGACGAGCAGCGCGGCCAGGGCCGCGATCTTGGAGACCCCGGCCAGGAAGGCGGCGATCGGCAGGGGGGCGCCGTCATAGGCCTCGGGGGTCCAGGCATGGAACGGCACCAGGGAGAGCTTGAAGCCGATTCCGGCGATGGCCACGACCACGGCAAGGACCAGGATCGGCCGTCTCGTCGGGTCCCCCACCATTGCCAGCGCAGCCACGGGAGTAAGGAAGCCGCTTCCGGTCGCCGTGTACCAGAGCCCGGCTGCCAGAGCCAGCAGACCGAACGAGACCAGAGCCGCGGTGAGCAGAGCCACGGCCCCGGAGATTGCGGAGCGCGCGCCTCGCAGGGCGACCAGCGCGACCGTCGGGAGCGTGGCGAGCTCGAGGGCGACCAGCCAGGTACCAAGGTCCCGGGCACCGGCCACAGCCGTCGCACCGGCGGTCGCAGCCAGGACGAGGCTCACGATGACAGCAGTCCCCCCGGGCGACTCCAACTTGTCGTCGGGCCAGCTCAGCAGCAGGGTCAGCGCAGCGGTCAGCAGCGCGGCAAGCTGGAGGGTGGACGTCACCGAGTCCGCGACATACATGCACTGGCCACCGTCCGGCAGGCAGAGCGTTCGGCGGGCCTCTCCGGCGACCCGGCCCAGGCCCAGCCCGGCAACGGTCGCAGCGGCACCCACCAGGAGGCTGAGCAGCGCGATCACGTAGTGCGTCCGGCGAAGGTGCTGGACCACCACATCGGTGACCAGGATGATCGCCGCTCCGGCAGCCGGTGCGAGCACCGGCAGGAGCAGCCCGGCGTTCACGCTGACGACGGCTTGACTCATCGGGACACCTCCGCGGTGATGGCGGCGACGTCCTTGGCGGTGGAGTTCAGCACCAGCCCCGGAGCGACGCCCAGGACGAGAACCGAGCAGACCAGGACTGCCAGCACGGACCATTCGCCGCCGCGGGCGTCAGTGTGAGCAGGCGTCGTGCGATCACCCGACCAGATGAGGCGCAAGACACGCAGGGAGTATCCAGCGGCCACTCCGGCACCCAGCACGGCCACGACGACGAGGACACGCATCAGCAGCAGGGGGCGGTCGGGGGCAGGGTTCCAGGCGGAGTACATCGCCAGGAACTCGCCCCAGAAGCCGACCAGTCCCGGAAGCCCGAGCGAGGCGGCGAAGCCGACGATCAGGGCGAAGCCGAGGCGCGGCGAGACTTCACGCAGCGCAGCGCGCGCGGTGGCCAGGTCGGCTGATCCCCAGCGTTCCTTGAGACCGCCGACAAGGAAGAAGAGCAGGGCGGACACGACGCCGTGGGCGATGTTGGCGAACAGCGCCGCCTGCAGCCCCACTGTCGTACCGCTCGAGAGGCCCAGGACGACGAAGCCCATGTGCGCAACCGAGGAGTAGGCGATGAGTCTCTTGAGGTCGTTCTCGACCAGGCAGGCCAGACCTCCCCAGATGATGCCCGCGACACCGAGGATGGCGAACGCCGGCGCCAGAGCACCGAATCCGATGGGCAGCGGGGCGATCACCAGCCTGACGACGCCGTAGGTGCCCATCTTCAGCAGCACTGCCGCCAGCATCACCGAACCCGCGGTGGGCGCGATGGTGTGTGCGGGGGGCAGCCACGTGTGCAGCGGGAACACCGGGATCTTGATGCTGAGCCCGACCAGGAGCAACGCCGCGATGATGATCTGCGTATGCCGTTCCAGTCCCGCTCCGCGGGAGGCGGCGAGGGCGTCCAGGCTGGCTGTGCCCGAAGCCTGGACGAGAGCAAGGATGCCGATGAGCATGAGAGTCGAGCCGAGAACCGTGAAAAGCACAAAGCGCCCTGACGCGTCGGCTCGCGCCACCAGGTCACGGGAGTCTCCGTAGCGGGAGATCAGCACCCACATGGGGATCAGCACGATCTCGAAGGACACGTAGAAGATGATGGCGTCGCGCGCAAAGAAGGTCGCCAGCGCGCCGAGCTCGACGAGCTGCAGACATCCGTAGAACGTCGCGGGTGAGCCACCGTGCGGAGGCCGTGATCCGGCGTGGACCACCACCGCGACGCTGAGCGCCGCGGTGAGAATGAGCAAGGGCGCGCTGATGCCGTCGACGGCGAACTGCAACCGGATCCCGAGCGATGGCAGCCACTGCTGGTCGACCACCGGTCGGGCGATCACCGCTGCCAGGACGAAGGCAGCGGTGGCCAGGCTGGCGACGAGGCTGAGCATGTTCGCGTTGCCCCCGGACAACGGTCGGGAGCCACGCCCGGAGAGGATCAGGGCGGTGCCCGCGACCGCGGGAATCGCCAGGGCGGCGAACAGGAGGATCACCACAACGTCACGCCCGACACGCCAACCACCAGGAGTCCGAGCAGCAACCACACGAGGTAATCGGACGGCTTGCGGGTATGCGCCCGCTCGCTCGCCGCGCCGGCCCACCTGGTCGCCACCACCGTGCTGCGAACAGAGGCGTCAATGAGATCACGGTCTGCGGTCACCACGATCCGGGCCAGTCTGACCACCGGGGACACAACTGCGACATAGATACCGTCCACTCCAAAACCTCTGTCGAACAGCGCTATTCGGCGTGCGCCCAGGAAATCTGCGGCATCGCCACTACTGTTCATGGCCGCCATCCGCCGCACCGACAACCAGGCCACCAGGATCAGAAGCAAAGAGCTTGCTGCCAGTCCCCAGACAAGATGTGGCTCAACCCCCACCAGCGGCGTGAAGATGATCAGCCCTCCGACCACCGACAGGAAGGCCAGGGCGCCGATCGAGACGCGGGCACCGGGGAAGATGCCGGCATGACCATGGTCGTGCTCGACCTCCGCGGCGGGCTGCCCCGGCGTGCCGCTGGAGTCGCGAACGGTGCCGGGTGCCGGCTCCGTGAAGATCTCGACCAGGCTGACGTCCACGACCGTGCGCGACGCCGCGAGCGAGGCACGCCGCACTGCCTCATCCGCGGGGCTCAGATGGGTGAGGACCAGCCAGGCACGGGTGCAGTAGGCGGCAGTGAGCACCACGGTCACCCCGAAAGAGACCAGGACGATCCACCCCGACAGCGAACCTAGCTCTGTGACGTTGTCGTAGGCCGCCCCCAGGATGGACTCCTTGGACACGAACCCCACCAGCGGAGGCACTCCGGCAAGTGCCAGCAAGCCGATGGCGATGGGCAGTCTCAGCTGCGGGTGGTAGCGCACCCCCCCGGACATCTTGGCCGCCGCCGTGCCTGCGACCAGAACGCTGAGCCACCCGATCGCGAGAAACAGCAACGCCTTGAACATCGCGTGCGACAACAGGTGCAGAACCCCGGGACCGGCTCCCACCGATGCCGGCGCGACGGCCAGCGCTGAGAGCATCAGTGCGATCTGGCTCAGGGTGGAGTAGGCCAGCATGCGTTTGAGGTCTGACTGCCCGAAGGCGATGATCGCCGCGCCGACCATCGTCACCGCGGTGATCATCGCGAGGGCGAGCCGGGCCGGGTCGGACAGGACGAAGATCGGGAACAGCCGCGCCAGGAAGAACGTGCCGGCGGCGACCATCGTCGCCGCGTGGATGAGGGCCGAGGCAGGTGTCGGGCCCTCCATCGCGTCCGGCAGCCAGTCGTGGAACGGGAACTGCGCCGATTTACCGGCAACCCCGATGAGCAGGCAGAGGAACGCCGCCGTCAGCGAGGCGGCCGGCAGATCGGGCCACCCGTCGATCACCGCCGTGATGGAGGTGGTTGAGACCCCCGACGCCAGGATGATCAGACCGATGACGAAGGCCAGGTCGGCGATCCGGGTGACCAGGAACGCTTTGGTGGCAGCCTTGTTGGCGGACTCCTTGCGGCTGTTGTGGCCGATGAGCAGGTAGGAGCACCAGCCCATCACCTCCCAGCCGATGAGGGTGAGCACCAGGTCGCCGGACAGGACGACGAGGAACATGGCAGACAGGAACAGGGAGACCGATGCGACGAAGACGCCATAGCGGTCGTCATCGTGCAGATACCACTGGGAGAAGAGCTGGACCGCCAGCCCGACGATGGCCACGGCCACCACCACGATCGCGCTGAGCTCGTCGACCAGCAGGGTCAGAGGCATTTTGAGCTGGCCCAGGGGCAGGGGCCCCACGGTCGGGACCTCGGGGCTGAAGGGCCCGTGATGAATGGCGTACAGGACGTGGGCCCCGGCGACCAGGCTCACGGCCGCACCAGCGATAGAGATGAGGGCGCCGGCCGGCCGGTTACGGGCCACCAGCAAGCCCAGGATCGCCGCTACGAAGGGAGCGAGGATGACAACCTGGGCGGACAGTGAAACGGAATCGCTCATGAACCGGGCTCACTCAGGTCGATGTGGCCACGGTCGCGGAACAAGGCCAGGATCACGGCCAGCGCGACCCCCATCTCGGCAGCGGCAATGGTGATGAGGAACAACGTCAGGACGTAGCCGGTGCGCAGCTGGTCGCCCCGTACCGAGGCCGTCGTGACAAACAGCAGGTTGGCGGCGTTGAGGATCAGCTCGACGCCGATCAGGACCAGCACCGCGTTGCGCCGGGCAATCACGCCGTAGGCACCAGCCCCGGCCAGGACGCAGACGAGCAGGAGTGGCAGCCACAGATGAATCATGCTGACTCCCCACCGGTCTTCGCCGGTATGTCGTCCACGCTCGTCCGGGTCGTCAGGGTCGTCGGAATCATCGGGGTCGTCGGAATCGTCGGGGTCGTCGGCATCCGGGAGACGGCCAGCGCGGCTATCAAGGCGACCAGCAGCAGCAGTGAAAGCAGCTCGAAGGGCCACACCCACGACCCGAACAGCTGGGTGGCGATGCTCTGGGTATCACCGGCTCTGGTGGTGCGGAGCTCCCCGCCCAGGGCCGGCAGCAGCACCGAGGCAAACAGCGCGGTGGTGCCGGCGCCGATGAGCGCTGCGGCCACTCGTTGGACCAGACTCGCGCTGTGCTCGGGACTGCTGCCGATGGGAGCGCGGGTCAGCATGAGCGCGAAGAGCACGAGCACCACGACTGCGCCCACGTAGATGAGCAGCTGCACCAGCGCCACCAGCTCGGCTCCCAGGATCAGGTAGCAGCCGGCCAGGGTGCCCAGGGTCACGACCAGCCAGAGTGCGGCATGCACGAGATGATGGGTGGTCACCGCCAGAACGGCACTCGCCGCCGTGATCAGGCCAACCGCGGCGAAAAGGATGTCCAGCGTGGTCATGCGCGCGCCTCCGGGGCCGCTCTCGGCGGCTTGTTCGCCGCGACGATCTCCTGTGCCTGCGCCGAGTGCGGGTCGAGCGCCGGCGGCGGTGGCACGGTGGCCATCCACTGCCCGAGCCGGGACTTCTCATGAAGCAGGTCCCGGATGTCGAGCTCGGCGTACTCGAACTCAGGGGTCCAGTGCAGGGCGTCGAAGGGACAGACCTCTATGCAGATCCCGCAGAACATGCACAGGGAGAAGTCGATCGCGAAACGGTCGAGCACGTTGCGCTGGCGCTCACGCCCCCCCTCGGTGGTCGCCGGAAGCGTCTCTTTGTGCGAGTCGATGTAGATGCACCAGTCGGGGCACTCGCGTGCACACAACATGCAGTTGGTGCAGTTCTCCTCGAGCAGCGCGATGACCCCCCGGGTGCGCGGCGGCAGCTGTGGCTGCACGTCCGGATACTCAGCGGTGTGGCTGGGCCGGCCAAGAGTCCTGGCCGTGGTGGCCATTCCCTTGAGCAGACCAGGCACGAAGCCAAGGGCCTTGGAGGGTTTCTTTGGTGAATGTCTTGGATCGGTCATTGTGAGCTCAACACCACCCATACTGCGGTCAGAGCCAGCTGAGCCAGCGCGAGGGGGACAAGAACCAGCCAGGCGAGGCGCTGAAGCTGATCCTCACGAAGGCGCGGCCAGGCCACGCGCAGCCAGATGATGAGCACCGAGACGAACGCGCTCTTGAGCAGCGTCCACAACGGGCCCAGCGCATCCGAGAACGGACCGTGCCAACCCCCGAGGAACAGTACGGTGAACAACAGGGACATCACCACGATGCCGGCGTACTCGGACAGCATGAAGAAGGCGAACCGGAGCCCGGTGTACTCGGTCAGCGGCCCCATCACGATCTCGGGCTCGGCCACGGGCATGTCGAACGGGGTGCGCTTGAGCTCGGCCACCGCCGCGATCAGGAAGACGATCGCGCCGGGGAGCTGCCACAGCAGCCAGATCGGGCTCCACGCGTCAACGATGCCGGTCAGGGACACCGAGCCGGCAGCCAGCGCGACCGAGGACACCGCCAGGACCATGGGCAGCTCGTAGCTGAGCAGCTGTGCGGCTGCGCGGATGCCTCCGAGCAGCGCGTACTTGTTGGCGCTGGACCACCCTGCCATCAGGACGCCCAGGATGCCGACAGCGCCGGCCGCCAGAACGAACAACGCACTGGCCGGGACGTCCGCCCCGACCCAGGTCGAGGAGATGGGGATGACCGCAAACGCCACGAGGTAGGGCGCAAGGGCGACCCCGGGGGCAATGTGGAACACCCTGCGGTCGGCCGCTGCCGGCGTGATGTCCTCCTTCTGGAGGAACTTGACGGCGTCCGCGACCAGCTGCGCCCATCCGTGGTACCCACCGGCATACATGGGGCCCAGCCGGCCCTGCATGTGTGCCATGACCTTGTGCTCGGTCTGGCCGACGACCAGCGACATCACCACGAACGCCGCCAGCACGATCACCAGTCGAAGCGTCAGCTCGAGCCCGGGGTTCACCGCGGTCCCCACGTGCTGTCGGGCACGCCCGGGGCATTGATCTTGCGCCGGCCCGGCTTCTCCTTGAGCGCGCCCGCGCCCGGCGCGGCTCCGCCCTCACCTGGCTCCTTCGCGCCGGGCCAGGGCTTGCTGGCGCGAGATGCGAGGACAAATGACTTGCGCAACGGTGTCCCCTCAAAGCCATTGGGCAGCAGGAGGGGTCGCAGACCGAGGCCGCTGCCGTCCTGGAAGTCCTCGAAGTCGATGCCGAACATCTCGTAGGTCTCGCGCTCGTGCCAGGCGGCGCCGGCCCACAGACGGGTAGCGCTGACCGCAGGCTGACCGCTGGGAACCCGCGTTCGGATGAGGACCCGGGCCAGCTCACTCTGGCTCGAATGCCCAGTCGCGCTGTTCATCAGGTGACAGACCAGGTCGAAGCCGGGGTTGTCCTCTGCGTCCGTCTGGTCCACCGCGGTGAGCCAGTCGAAGAAGTCGAACCCTTCGCTGAGAGCCAGGCCAAGTGCGGCGGCCCATTCTTCCAGAGGCACGTCGCGGCAGGGGGTGTCGATCACAGCTGCTCATCTCCGGTATGTCCGGCAGTCACCGTGGACGGCCTGGCGAGCAGGGGCCGGGTGACCTCCCCTGCTGCGGCACGTCGCGACCCGGCATACTTCGCGCGGATCGACTTGGTGGACAGCGTCTCCGTGGCGATCTTCTCCTGGAGCTGGACGATGCCCTGCAGCAGCGCCTCGGGCCGGGGCGGGCAGCCCGGCACATAGACATCCACCGGCATCAGCTGGTCGACGCCCTTGGTCACGCAGTACGAGTCCCAGTAGGGACCGCCGCTGTTGGCGCAGGAGCCGAACGAGATGACGTACTTCGGCTCGGGCATCTGGTCGTACAGCCTCCGGATCGCCGGGGCCATCTTGTCCGTGACCGTGCCCGAGACGATCATCAGGTCGGCCTGACGCGGGCTCGGCGCGAACGGGATGACGCCCAGGCGGATGAAGTCATGTCGCGCCATCGAGGCGGCGATGAACTCGATCGCGCAACAGGCCAGCCCGAAGTTGAACACCCACAGGCTGTAGCGCCGGCCCCAGTTGAGGACGACCTTGATCGGACGCGGTGCGTCGTTGTTGACGGGTCCGATGCCAGGCATCGGCAGATCAACCGTCACAGGCTCACCATGGCTTTCAACGTCGCAGAAGCGGTGGTCATCAGACCCACCTGAGCAGGCCGCGCCGGGCAGCATGGGCCAGGCCGACCAGCAGCACGCCGATGAAGATGCCCATCTCGGCCAGCGACGCCATACCGAGGTCGGCGCTTCGGATTACCGTGGCCCACGGGAAGAGGTAGACCGCATCGACCGCGAAGACGACATAGAGGAAGGCGTAGAGGAAGTAGCGGACGTTGGTCTGCGCCCAGCCGTCCCCCACCGGGTCGACACCGCACTCGTACGTCGTGAGCTTCATGGCCGTCGGCGCATAAGGCGCCAGCAGCCGGCGGGCCCCCATACCGGCAACGAAGAGGAACACGCCTGTAAGAACGACTCCGCCTACAGTCAGATATGGGGACACGCGGGTCAGCCTAACGAGTCCCAGATCCGTCTCTTCCCGCAGGTCCGGCTCGGCACACGCCGACATGCGGGGTCTGGAACCCGGAGCGGTCCCCTTCGGTGTGGACGCTGCAAGGTAATATCAGAGAAGCCCAGCGCCAAAGTAGCCGAACTGGGACATTCAAGAGATCTGGTGGAAACGCACGCAATGAGTATCAAGCGAGTTGAGCGTCTTGACAGTGTCGTCATTCGTTTCGCAGGAGACTCCGGTGATGGCATGCAGCTCACCGGAGACCGTTTCACCTCAGAGACCGCAGCGCTGGGCAATGACCTGTCGACCCTGCCGAACTACCCGGCGGAGATCCGGGCGCCAGCGGGGACCATTCTCGGCGTCTCGAGCTTCCAGCTGCACTTCGCCGACCACCACGTCCTGACCCCCGGCGACGCCCCTGACGTCCTGGTGGCGATGAACCCGGCTGCGCTCAGAGCCAACCTGGGCGACCTGCCCCGTGGGGGAACGATCATCGTCAATACCGATGAGTTCACCAAGCGCAACCTGGCAAAGGTCAAGTACGCAGTGTCCCCGGTCGAGGACGGCAGCCTCGACGGCTACCACGTGCACCCGCTCGCCCTGACCTCGCTCACGGTTGACGCGCTCGCGGACTTCCCCTTGTCACGCAAGGACAAGGAACGGTCCAAGAACATGTTCGCGCTCGGCCTGCTGTCGTGGCTGTACACCCGCCCGACCACCGGCACCGAGCAGTTCCTCAAGAGCAAGTTCGGGTCCAAGCCCGACATTCTGGAGGCAAACCTCGCGGCCCTCAACGCAGGGTTCAACTACGGCGAGACCACTGAGGACTTCGCCGTCACGTATGAGATCGCCCCTGCCGAGATGCGGGCTGGTACCTACCGGAACATCACCGGCAACACGGCCGTCGCCTACGGGCTGGTCGCCGCCGCTCACCTCGCCGGCCTGCCACTGGTCCTGGGCGCCTACCCGATCACCCCGGCAACCGACATCCTGCACGTGCTCTCGAAGTTGAAGCGGTTCGGTGTCACGACCATGCAGGTGGAGGACGAGATCGCCGCCGTCGGTGCTGCGATCGGAGCCTCGTACGGCGGGGCCCTGGCTGTTACACCCACCTCCGGTCCCGGTGTCGCCCTCAAGTCCGAGGCGATCGGCCTCGCGGTGACTATGGAGCTTCCGCTGGTCATCATCGATGTCCAGCGTGGTGGCCCGTCCACCGGCCTGCCGACCAAGACTGAGCAGTCGGACCTGCTGCAGGCGATGTTCGGACGCAACGGCGAGTCCCCCGTCGCGGTCGTCGCCCCCCAGTCACCGGGCGACTGCTTCGATGCCGCCATCGAAGCAGTCCGGATCGCCACGACCTACCGGACCCCGGTGTTCCTGCTCTCCGACGGCTACCTCGCCAACGGCTCCGAGCCCTGGTGCATCCCCGACGTCGCCCGCCTGCCGCACAACCCGGTCATCTTCGCCACGGAGCCTAACGACGTCGATGCCAACGGCGACTGGGTGTTCCACCCGTTCCTGCGAGACCCCGAGACCCTGGCCCGTCCATGGGCCATCCCGGGCGTCGCGGGCCTGGAGCACCGGATCGGTGGCATCGAGAAGGCCGACGTGACCGGGGACCTCTCGTATGACCCCGACAACCACGACAAGATGACGCGGCTACGCCAGGCCAAGATCGACGGCATCGCCAAGACCATCCCGAACCTGGTGGTGGACGATCCCTCCGGCGACGCCGACCTCCTGATCCTGGGCTGGGGATCGACCTACGGCCCGATCGCGGAAGCCACCCGGCTGGCGCGCCAGGACGGCATCCATGTCGCCCGCGCTCATGTCCGTCATCTCAACCCCTTCCCCCCCAACCTCGGTGAGGTGCTCCGTGCCTACGGGCGGGTGATCGTGCCCGAGATGAACCTCGGCCAGCTCGCCATGATGCTGCGTGCCAAATACCTCGTGGACGTCCAGTCCTACACGCGGGTGCGCGGCCTGCCGTTCACCTCCGTCGAGCTGGCAAGCGTCCTGACCGAGGCCAATGTCAACCTGAGCGGAGTGACCCGATGACCATCGTCAACCTCGGTATGCCGGGCGCCGGAACCCTCGGCGTGCCCCACCTCCTGGATGAGGACCCCAAACAGTCCAAGAAGGACTTCTCCAGCGACATGGAGCCCCGCTGGTGCGCAGGCTGCGGTGACTACTCGATCCTCGCGGCGGTCCAGGGGTTCCTGCCCGAGCTCGGGCTGAAGCGGGAGAACATCGTCTTCGTCTCCGGCATCGGGTGTTCCTCACGTTTCCCGTTCTACATGAACACCTACGGCATGCACTCGATCCACGGTCGCGCGCCGGCCATCGCCACCGGCCTGGCGACGGCTCGCGAAGACTTGTCGGTGTGGGTCGTCACGGGCGACGGTGACGCTCTGTCCATCGGCGGCAACCACCTCATCCACGCGATACGGCGCAACGTCAACCTCAAGATCCTCCTGTTCAACAACAGGATCTACGGCCTGACCAAGGGCCAGTACTCCCCCACCTCCGAGCTGGGCAAGGTCACCAAGTCGTCACCGTTCGGCTCGGTCGACAGGCCCTTCAACCCAGCGTCGCTGGCCCTGGGCGCAGAGGCCACCTTCGTGGCCCGCACCATGGACACGGACCGCAAGCACCTCACGACAGTGCTTCGCGCGGCTGCAGAGCATCGAGGCACCGCTCTGGTGGAGATCTATCAGAACTGCCCGATCTTCAACGACGGTGCCTTCGAGCTGATCAAGGACCGCGAGCAGGCAGAGGCCCGGATCGTGCACCTCATCGACGGCGAGCCGGTGCGAGTGGGTGCCGACAAGGTCGTGGCGCGCGACGACTCCGGCAACCTGGCTGTGGTTGCTGCCAAGGGCGCGGACCTGTCACGCGTCGTCATCCACGACGCAGGCGCCGATGATCCGTCCCTGGCGTTCCAGCTGTCCCGGCTCGAGGATCCGACAATGGCCCACATGCCGATGGGGATCTTCCGGAACGTCTCGCGACCGAGCTACGACGACCAGGTACGGGCCCAGATCGGCGAGGTCGTCACCAAAGCCGGCGGGCCGGCGACCGACCTCGACCTGTCTGGCCTGCTGCATGGCAAGGACACCTGGAACGTCGGCTGACACACGGCCTCGCCGGCACCCCTCAGGACGTACGACACGGCACCCTCTACGGTGCTGTCGCCTACGCGATCTGGGGGGTATTCCCGCTGTACTTCCATCTGCTGGCACCTGCCGGCGCGTGGGAGATACTGGCCCATCGCATCATCTGGACCCTGCTCTTCTGCCTGGCCGTGCTTGCTGTTCGCCGAGAGTTCGGTTGGTGCCGCTCAGTGTTCGGCAACCCGCGGATGCTCGGTGCAGTCACCCTGGCCGGACTGCTGATCGCGGTCAACTGGACCATCTATGTCGGGGCTGTGGTCTCCCACCACGTGACCGAAGCCTCGCTGGGGTATTTTCTCAACCCGATCGTGACCGTGGCCATCGGGGTGGTCGTCCTTCGCGAGAGGCTTCGTCGCCTCCAGTGGCTGGCCGTCGCGATCGGGCTCGGGGCCGGGGTCTATCTCAGTGTCGACTTCGGGCGCCCGCCCTGGATCGCGGTGGGCCTGGCCCTCTCGTTCGCGCTCTATGGGCTGATGAAGAAGCGGATCGGCACCTCGCTGGGCGCCTTCCAGAGCCTGACCTCGGAGACTGCGGTACTGCTGCCGATCGCCCTCGCCATCCTGGTGTGGGTCGAGGTCAGTGGTCAGAGCACCTTCGCCGTCGACTCACCCAGCCACCCACTGCTCCTGGCTTCCGCCGGTATGGTGACAGCCGGCCCCCTGTTGCTCTTCGCTGCTGCGGCGCGACGGGTGCCGTTGGTGACGATCGGCCTCCTGCAGTTCATCACGCCAGTTCTACAGCTGCTCTGCGGCGTGCTCATCCTGGGCGAGACCATGAAGACCAGCCGCTGGATCGGCTTCGGCATCGTATGGGTCGCGCTACTGGTCTTGACCATCGACTCGATCCGGTCGATCCGCAGCCGTCGCCGGCTGGCCGGCGCGGCGGAGTGCACGGCGGTCTGAGCCGGCCCGACGAGTCAGTCGGACGAGTCAGCCTCAGCCAGCACGGTTGACAACATTGACGACCAGAGCCGAAAGAGCCCTGGCGGAGTCACCCGCTGCAGAGCCATCCGGCTGCCCGCCGGCCAGCGGCGCAAGGAGCTCCTGCGCCTCCAGCGCCACCGCATTCGTCCGCTCGCGCGCCTCCCTCATAGCCGGGTGAACCCGCAGCAGCCCAAGGGCCTCCGCGTGCAGCGCGTCGTCCTGAAGGTCCTCGTCCAGCAGCCACCTGAGGCGGTCATCGGCAGGATCCACTGACTGGCGGACCAGGAGTACCGGCAACGTCGCAACGCCTTCACGCAAGTCGGCGCCGGGCTCCTTGCCTGACTCCCCCGACTCCGAGGAGATGTCCAGCAGGTCATCGGCAAGCTGAAAGGCGATGCCGAGCCGCTCGCCATACCGGCCCAGGAGGTCGACCGTCTCCGGCGGGCAGCCACTGAACATCGCGCCGTAGCGGGCGGCAGTCGCGATCAGGACACCCGTCTTGTCGGCGAGCACGCCGAAGTAGTAGTCGATCGGGTCAACGCCCTCGGGCACCGGGCGCGCATCACGGATCTGTCCCGAGCACAGCCTCACAAAGGTCTGCGCCTGAATCCTGACGGCCTCGGGCCCGAGGTCGGCGACCAGCTCGGAGGCCTTCCCGAAGAGCAGGTCGCCGACCAGGATCGCTTCGGAGTTGCCATAGCGGGCGTTGGCACTGACCACACCGCGGCGCAGGTCGGCCTCGTCCATCACGTCGTCGTGATATAAGGAGGCAAGGTGGGTCAGCTCCACACCCGTGGCTGCCTTGACCACCTCAGGGTTGATCCCGTTGCCGAGCTCGGCGGCGAGCAGCGTCAGCATCGGTCGGAACCGCTTGCCGCCGGCGTCTGACAGGTGCATCGGCGCCTGCGCGATGAAGGGGTCCTCGTGGTCGACGACCAAGCGCAGCAGCTCATCGACGGACGCCAGCCCGGCCAGCAACCGTTCGGCCAGCTCTGGCGAGGCGGTGGGCAACGCCAGAGCCGGTGTCGCCTCAGTCACCGGAGGAACAGCGCTGATCTGGACGCGAGGTCCAGCAGCGGAGCCGGGACAACGCCGAGCACGAGCGTCATGGCGACGCCGATCGTGACCGCGGCGGAAGTCAGGATGGACGGTGGAACCACCCGGACCGAGTCACCGCCGGACTCGGTGAAGTACATGAGCACGATCACCCGGACGTAGACGAACGCGGCGATGGCGCTGGCCAGCACCCCGACCACTGCCAGCGGCGTCGCACCGTGGCCGATCGCAGCCGAGAACACCGCGAACTTGGCAGTGAAGCCTGACGTCAGCGGGATACCGGCGAAGGCAAGGAGAAGGAAGGCGAAGGCGCCGGCCACGATGGGGTGGGTCCTGCCCAGCCCGGCCCACTGGGACAGGTGGGTGGCTTCCGAACCGCCGTCGCGCACCAGCGACACGATGGCGAACGCCGCGATCGTGCTGAAGCCGTAGGCCACCACGTAGAACATCACCGACGAGACACCCACTCTGTCGAAGGCCAGCAGACCGGTCAGGACGAACCCGGCGTGCGCGATCGAGGAGTAGGCCAGCAGACGCTTGACGTCGGTCTGGGTGATGGACAGGACTGCGCCCACGACCATCGTCAGGATGGCAACCGCCCACAGCGCCGGGGCCCAGTCCCAGCGACTGTCCCCGACTCCCACATAGACGAAGCGCAGGATCGCGCCGAACGCGGCCACCTTGGTACAGGCGGCCATGAATCCGGTGACCGGGGTGGGAGCTCCCTGGTAGACGTCAGGGGTCCACGAGTGGAACGGCACGGCGCCGATCTTGAAGAGCAGCCCGACCAGCACGAGCAGGACTCCGGGGACCAGCAGGCCGTCCATGCCGGACTGGGTGCCGATGGCTTTGGCGATGACGCCCAGGTCCATCGAGCCCGAGTAGCCGAACAGCAGCGCGGCACCAAAGAGGAAGAAGGCCGACGAGAACGCCCCGAGCAGGAAGTACTTCAGCGATGCCTCCTGGGACAGGAGACGGCGGCGGCTGGCCAGGCCGGAGAGGATATACAGCGGCAGCGAGAGCACTTCAAGCGCCACGAACATCGTCAGCAGGTCGCCCGCCGCCGGGAAGAGCAGCATCCCGCCGATGGCGAACATCGTCAGAGGGAAGACCTCGGTCGTGGTCGCACCGGCGCGTACCGCTGCGCTCTCCTGCGGTGAACCGGGCGCGGCCGCACCTTGGGCGGTGAACGCATCCGCGCCGATCCCGTCGAAACGCTCAGCCATGGCGAGCACGCTGAGCACCGAGAGCGCCAGGATGGTGCCCTGCAGGAAGAGAGCCGGACCGTCGATCACCACGGCACCAGCCAGAGTGCTGCCCTGGTGCCCCACCGCGAGGACCACGGCCATGAAGGCGGCAACGAGGCCGACGAGGGCAACGCCCACCTGTGCCCCGTAGCGCACAGCCCTGGGCGCGAAGGCCTCCACCAGGACACCGATCATCGCGGCACCGAAGACGACCAGCATCGGCAGCACCGCGCCATAGTTGATCTTGGTGGCCACGAACTCCGTGGTAAGCCCGGACAGGGAGGCAATCACTTGACGGCTCCTTCAGCAGCAGTGCCGGGGTGCGCCGGCGCCGGGTCCGTGACACCGACGTACTGCAGTGTCCTGGAGACCGCGGGGTTGATCACGTCAAGCACGGGCTTCGGGTAGAACCCCAGGACGAGGAAGGCTGCGATCAACGGCGCCACCACCCACTTCTCGCGGTGGGACATGTCGGGGGTTCCGGCGGCCGAGTCGGGCTTCGGCCCGGTCATCATCCGCTGGTACATGAGCAGGATGTACAGGGCGGCCAGGATGATGCCGACCGTGGCGAGGGCCGCGGCGACCTGGTATCGCTGGAAGGTGCCCACCAGGACGAGGAACTCCGAGATGAAGGAGTTCAGCCCGGGCAGAGCCAGCGCGGACATTCCGGAGATCAGGAACACACCCGCTATCACCGGGGTCACCCGTTGCCAGCCGCCGTAGTCCGGGATGCGCTTGCTGCCGCGCCTTCTGATCAGCATCGCCGCGACGAGGAACAGTGCCGCCGTGGTGAAGCCGTGGTTGACCATGTACAGCGCCGAGCCGGCAGTGCCCGCAGAGGTCATGGCGAAGATGCCCAGCACGATGAAACCGAAGTGGCTGACCGACGTGTAGGCGATGAGCCGCATGATGTCGGTCTGGCCGATCGCGAGCAACGCTCCATACAACACCGAGACGACTGCCAGCACGATGATCGCCGGCGTGGCCCAGGTGCTGGCCTCGGGGAACATCTGCAGGCAGAACCGGATCATCCCGTAGGTGCCGACCTTGTCGAGCACACCCACCAGAAGCACCGCGGTGGCTGGCTTGGCCTCCGTGGCGGCATCCGGGAGCCAGGTGTGGACCGGCCACATCGGCGCCTTGACGGCGAAGGCGAAGAAGAAACCGACGAACATCAGCCGGCCGGCGTTCTGGTCGAAGGTGATACCTGTCAGCTTGTCCACCAGGAAGCCCTGGGGCCCGCCGGGGCCAGCCTGGTAGAGCGCGATCACGGCGACCAGCATGACGAGCCCGCCGAGCAGGGAGTACAGCAGGAACTTGACGGCGGCATACTGCCGACGGGGGCCGCCGTAGGAGCCGATCAGGAAGTAGACCGGGATCAGCATCGCTTCGAAGAAGACGTAGAACAAGAACACGTCGGTGGCAGCGAAGACACCGATCATGAACGTCTCGAGCACCAGCATCAGCGCGAAGTACGTCTGCTGGCGTCTCCCGCTGTCCGGCACGTCGTGCCAGGCGGCGAGCAGGCAGACCGGGACCAGGACGGCCGCCATCACGATCAGCACGAGCGCGATACCGTCCACGCCGACGGCGTAGCTCACGCCGAACTGCTCGATCCAGGGATGCTGCTCCGAGAACTGGAACTGCTGACTGGAACCCGCGTTGAACTGCAGTGCCGCGGCGACGGTGAACAGCAGCGCGACCAGCGAGAACCCGAGGGCGATCTGCCTGGCCCGGTCAGCCAGGCTCGCAGGCAGGAAGGCGACGACGAGCGCGCCCACCAGCGGAATCAGGCCAATCGTGGTCAGCCACGGAAAACTGGACATCACTGCACCACCCACACAGCACCGAGAATCACGACAACGCCGGCGAGCATCGTCAGGGCATACGAACGCACGAAGCCGTTCTGAACCCGGCGCACCCGCGCCGAGGTACCGCCGATAAGGGCGGCCAGACCACCCACCGCGCCGTCGACACCCCTGCTGTCGAAGAAGACCAGTGAGCGGGTCAGGTGCAGGCCGGGACGCATCAGCAAGGCCTCGTTGACATCGTCCTGATAGAGATCCTGGCGCGCTGCCCGCGTCAGGAGCGAACCGGCCGGGGCGGCCACCGGAACCTTGTCACGCCAGTACTGCACCCAGGCCAGGGCCACACCTCCCGCCACCAGCAGGAGCGTCAGGCTCATCAGCACCGGGACGGCGATCACCGGCTCACCTTCGGGGCTGCGGCCGGTGACCGGCTCGAGCCAGCTCGCGATGGCGTTTGTCGGGCCCAGGATCAGGCCCAGGAAGGCGGAGCCGGTGGCGAGGACGATCATCGGGACCGTCATCCTCCTGGGAGACTCGTGCGGATGAGCGTCCCTGGGCCAGCGTTTCTCGCCCTGGAAGGTCATGAAGAAGAGGCGCGACATGTAGAAGGCAGTGATGGCCGCGCCGATCAGCGCGGCGCCACCGAAGACCCACGGCCGCCAGCCCTCGCCGATGAAGGCCGCCTCGATGATCTTGTCCTTGGAGAAGAACCCGGAGAAGGGAGGCACGCCGAGGATCGACAGCCAGCCGATGCCGAAGGTGAACCAGGTGATCTTCATCGCACCTGACAGGTTCCCGAAACGGCGCATGTCGACCTGGTCGTTCATGCCATGCATCACCGAACCGGCGCCGAGGAACATCCCTGCTTTGAAGAAGCCATGGTTGAGCAGGTGGAAGATGGCGAACACGTAGCCCACCGGCCCCAGGCCCGCGGCGAGCATCATGTAGCCGATCTGGCTCATCGTCGAGGCTGCCAGGACCTTCTTGACGTCGTCCTTGGCGCAGCCGACGACCGCCCCGAAGATCAGCGTGATGGCCCCGGCGACGACCACGAAGGTCTGCGCGGTGGGAGTGCCCTCGAAGATCACATGGCTGCGCACGACGAGGTAGACCCCGGCGGTGACCATCGTCGCGGCGTGGATCAGCGCGGATACCGGGGTCGGACCGGCCATCGCGTCGCCCAGCCAGCTCTGCAGGGGGAACTGCGCGGACTTGCTGCAGGCGCCCAGCAGCAGCAGCAGGCCGATCGCCGTGAGCGTGCCCTGGTTGGCGCCGGCCACCCCCGCGTCGACGCCGGCGAAGGTGACGGTGCCGAAGGTGGCGAACATCAGCATGATCGCCACCGACATGCCGAAGTCACCGACCCGGTTGGCCACGAACGCCTTGTTGGCAGCCGAGGCATTCGCCGGGATCTGGTTCCAGAATCCGATCAGCAGGTAGGACGCCAGGCCGACGCCCTCCCAGCCCACGTAGAGCAGGAGGTAGGAGTCGGCCAGGACCAGCAGCAGCATCGAGGCCACGAACAGGTTGAGGAACCCGAAGAACCGGCGCCTGTCCGGGTCGTGCTCCATGTAGGCCAGGGAGTAGACGAGGATCAGGGAGCCGACGAAGGTGACCAGCAGCACGAAGGCCATGGACAAGGGGTCGACCAGCATGCCTGCCTCGAGCTGAAAGCCCCCGGCGGGAATCCAGCTGTACAGACTCAGCACCTCGACGCGCTGGTCAGCCGAGCGGCCGAGCATCGCCAGGAAGATGACCGCGCCGATGCCGAAGCTGGCCCAGGACAGCACAGTGGCCAGCGCCGGTCCGAACCGGTTCGTACGACGCCCCCCGAACAGGAGGATGGCCGCACCCAACAGCGGGAGGACAACGAGCAGCCAGGCCAGGGAGGTCACCCCGGAGGCAGGCTGCGCGGCCCCCGCACCCGCCAGCCGGACCGCGGATGAAGCGGAAAGTTGCACCAGATGCATGTTCGGGCCCCTTACAGCTTCAACAGGTTGGCGTCGTCGACCGAGGCCGACCGGCGAGCACGGAAGATGGCCATGATGATGGCGAGTCCCACGACGACCTCAGACGCCGCGACCACCATGACGAACAGGGCGATGACCTGACCGTCCAGGGAGCCACGCATCCGCGCGAAGGTCACAAAAGCCAGGTTCGTCGCGTTGAGCATCAGCTCGACGCCCATGAAGACCACGATGGCGTTGCGGCGCACCAGCACCGTGGCGCCGCCGATCGAGAACAGGACGATCGACAGGTAGATGTAGTTGACCAGGCTCATCGGTTGGTCCCCTCCTCGATCTCGCGCTCGATGGCTCGTTCGGCCCCGGCATACGGCTCTGGGTCGTTGACCTGCTCGCGCGCGGTGAGGACCCGCGGTACGGACGCCTCGCTCGGCGTCCCGTCAGGCAGCAAGGCAGGGGTGTCGACCGCGTTGCGTCGGGCATACACTCCCGGCGCCGGCAAGCCGGCCAGGTTCTTTCCGACCTGGAACCGCCGCTCGGACCACTGGCGCTGGGTCGGTCGCGGGGTGAGCCGCTCCCGGTGGGCCAGGACCATCGCGGCGAGGGCTGCAGTGATGAGCAGTGCGCTGGTGACCTCGAAGGCCCAGACGTACTTGCCGAAGATCAGCACGGCCATGCCGGTGATGTTGCCGCCCGCATTGACTTCCTTCAGGCCGATGGGGCTGGCGAAGGTCGCCGAACCGATCGCCGCGAAGAGGGCGACCCCCAGCCCGGTCGAAAGCAGGAGTCCGGCGATCTTCTGGCCCTTGATCGTCTCGACCAGTGAGTCGGAGGAGTCAACGCCGATCAGCATCAGCACGAAGATGAAAAGCATCATGACCGCGCCCGTGTACACCACGATCTGCACGATCCCGAGGAACTCCGCATTCTGGGCGATGTAGAAGATGCCCAGGTTGATCATGACCACTGCCATGCCCAGGGCGACGTGTACGGCCTTCCTGACGAGCAGGAGGCCCAGAGCACCGAGCACAGAGACCGGCGCCAGGATCCAGAAGAGGACTGCCTCACCGCCGCTGGTCATCGGTCATCCACCTCGGTTGACTTCGCGGTTGCGGCGAGCTCGGCCTCGCGGGCATCGGCCCAGGCACTCTGTTCGGGCGTCGCGCTGGCCACCTTGCCCTGGTAGTAGTCGCGCTCCCGCAGGCCGTCCACCATCGGGTGGGGCGCCGCGATCATGCCCTCCTGGACGGGGGCCAGCAGCTGGCTCTTCTCGAAGATGAGCGCGCTGCGGTTGGTGTCGGCCAGCTCGTAGACATTCGTCATCGTGAGCGCACGGGTGGGACAGGCCTCGATGCACAGGCCACAGAAGATGCACCGAAGGTAGTTGATCTGGTAGACGCGGCCATACCGCTCACCGGGAGAGAACCGGCCGCTGCCCCCTTCGCTGTCATCGTTGTCGGCGCCTTCGACATAGATGGCGTCAGCCGGGCAGGCCCAGGCACACAGCTCGCACCCGATGCACTTCTCCAGGCCGTCCGGATGCCGGTTGAGCTGGTGACGGCCGTGGTACCGCGGCTGGGTCGGACGCTTGACCTCCGGGTACTCCTCGGTCTCCAGAGTGCGGAACATCGTGGAGAAGGTGACCCCGAACCCTGCGACAGGGGCGAACATCTGCGAGAGGAAGCTCGCCTTCTTGCTCTCTTCAGCCACGGGACTCCTCCTGATCGGACAGTTCTGGATGGCCGGTGGACCCCGCCAGGGATCGCTCAGCCTGCTGGCTCGGCTCGCGCAGACGCTGGCCGGGCATCGGCGGGACCGGGTAGCCCCCGGCGAACGGGTCGATCTCCTCCGGCCGCTCGGCCGGGACGGCGGCAGCTTCGTGCTGGCCCTCCCAGAGCCAGGCTGCGGCCAGGGCGATGAGGGAGATCACGCCGACGACGATGACGGTCGCCGTCCTGGTGCTTTCGCCGAAGAAGGCGAGCTGGGCACCACGGATGAACGCCACGGAGACGACCCACAGCAGGGTCACCGGGATGAGGAACTTCCAGCCGAACCGCATGAACTGGTCGTACCGCACCCGCGGCAGCGAGCCACGCAGCCAGACGAAGAAGAACATGAAGCTCCACAGCTTGATGACGAACCACAAGAGCCCCCACCAGCCCTGGTTGAACATGCCGTCATTGATCGCGGCGATGCCGGGAGGCGCCTGCCAGCCACCTAGGAACATGGTGGTCGCCAGCGCCGAGACCGTGAACATGTTGACGTACTCACCGAGGAAGAACATCGCGAACTTCATCGAGCTGTACTCCGTGTGGAACCCGCCGGTGAGCTCCCCCTCGCCCTCGGCTAGGTCGAAGGGGAGCCGGTTGGTCTCGCCGACCATGGTCACGACGTACACCAGGAAGGAGAAGAAGGCCGGGATGATGAACCACAGGCTTTTCTGCGAGGCGACGATCTGTGAGGTCGACATCGAGCCGCTGTACAGGAAGACGGCGACCAGCGACAGGCCCATGGCAATCTCGTAGGAGATGACCTGGGCCGTGGAGCGAAGTCCACCCAGCAGCGGGTACGTCGAGCCCGAGGACCAGCCGGCCATGATGATGCCGTAGACACCGACCCCGGCCACGGCCAGCACCAGCAGGACGGCGACGGGAGTGTCTGTCAGCTGCAAGGGTGTGCGATGGCCGAACATGCTCACCACCGGCCCCATCGGGATGATCGAGAAGGAGATGAAGGCCATTGCCCCGGCGATCATCGGCGCGAGCAGGAAGACGACCTTGTCGGCGTTCTTGGGGGTCAGATCCTCCTTGAACGCCAGCTTCAACCCGTCCGCGAGGGTCTGCAGCAGGCCGAACGGTCCGGTGCGGTTGGGACCGGGGCGCTGCTGCATCCGGCCGATGACGCGGCGCTCGAACCAGATCACCAGCAGCGTGTTGATCAGCAGGAAGACGAACACGAGAAGGGCCTTGATCAGCGAGAGCCACCACGGGGTGTCGCTGAAATCGGCTATCGGGTTGTCCGCGCTGGCAAGCGACGGCGCGATGGCGTGGACGCCGTTCTGGGCCCCCGCTGCCAGCGAAACGATCAGGCTCATGCTGCACCGCCCTTGGTCAGGGAGACCGCGCTGCCGGCATCGACGCCCAGCGTCGAACGCACCGCGGATCCAGGAGAGTTGGTTGGCAGCCAGACGACGTCATCAGCCATGTCCCGGATGGTGACCGGGATCGTGACGACGCCCGACCCGGTGCTGACCCGAACGGTGTCCCCCTCGGCCAGGCCATGCAGATCTGCGGTCGTGGGCGAGAGCAGCGCCCGGGACCTGGGAGCCGTGCCGGCCAGGAACGGCTCACCGTCCTGCATCCGGCCCGAGTCCAGCAGATGATGCCAGCTGGCGAGGACAACCTGCCCGGCCCCGAGGGGCGGCACCGGGGCCGGCTCGACAGTCGGCGCCGCCGGGCGCTCACCCGTCCAGGGGCCCAGGGCTCGCATGTCCGCGCGGGTATCCGCCAGGGTGCGGACTCCGAGGGACTCGCCCATCTCGGCAGCCAGCAGGTCCACGACTCTGTGATCGCTCATGGCGTTGGTGCTCAGGGCCGCCTCGAAGGTCCGGACCCGGCCCTCCCAGTTGACGAAGGTGCCGGCCTTCTCCTGGTGGGCCGCCACCGGCAGGATCACGTCAGCCAGGTCGGTGACTGCACTCTCCCGAAGCTCCAGGGACACCACGAAGGATCTGGTCAGGGCGTCGAGCAAACCCTGCGAGCCAACCAGGTCCGCCGGGTCGATGCCGCCCACCAGCAGTCCGCCGAGCACGCCGGAGCCGGCCGCCGCGATGATGGCCGAGGTGTCCCGGCCCACAAGCGCCGGCAGTCCGATGACATCCCAGGCCACGCCCACCTCGGCGCGAGCCCGGGACTGGGTGACCGGACGGCCGCCGGGCAGGAGGTTGGGCAGCGCGCCGCTCTCCAGGGCGCCACGCTCCCCGGCGCGTCGGGGGATCCACCCGAGCCGGGCGCCGGTGGAGGCCGCAAGCGCAGCCGCAGCGGACAGGCCTCCGGGGACCGTCGCGAGTCTCTCGCCGACCAGGATCAGGGCACCCCCGGCTGCGAGACCGGAGCGCACAGCCGCCAGGTCAGCAGTGGCGACCGGGCCGGAGTCGCCCCCCTTCGCGTCCCTGGCCAGGGTCTGAAGGATCTCGGCCTCGGTGCCCGGAGTGGCAGCGATCAACGTTCCACCGAGCTTGTCCAGGCCGCGGGAGGCAAGGGGGGCGACCGCGAATACGACAGTGCTGGTCTTGCGGACCGCCTTGCGCAGGCGCAGGAGCACGATTGGCGACTCGTCCTCGGGCTCGAAGCCCACCAGCAGAACGGTCTTGGCAGCCTCGATATCCGCGTACGTCACGGACCCGCCGGTCCCCGCAGCGGCCGGGCCGGTGGCCACGACGTTGCTGGCCAGGAAGTCAGCCTCCTCGACGGAGTGCGGACGGGCACGGAAGTCGATGTCATTGGTCTGCAGCACGATACGGGCGAACTTGCTGTAGGCGTAGGCGTCCTCGCCGCTGACCCGACCGCCGACGAGCACGCCGACGCCCTTGGCGTTGCGGGCCGCCAGGAGGCCACGGGCCGCGGCGTCGAGCGCCTCGGGCCAGGATGCGACCTGCAGGTTTCCCTCCGGGTCACGCACCAGCGGCTCGGTGATCCGGTCCGCGGCGCCTGCATAGGTGAAGGCCCATCGACCCTTGTCGCAGTTCCACTCCTCGTTGACCGCCGGGTCGTTGGCGGCCATCCGGCGCAGGACCGCGCCGCGACGGTGGTCCGTGCGGGTCGCGCAACCACTGGCACAGTGCTCGCAGATGCTCGGCGTGGAGACGAGGTCGAACGGGCGCGAGCGGAAGCGGTATGCCGCACCGGTCAGCGCCCCGACCGGGCAGATCTGGACCGTGTTGCCGGAGAAGTAGGAATCGAAGGGCTTGTCCTGGAAGAGGCCGATCTGCTGCAGGGCGCCACGCTCGACCAGGGCGATGAACGGGTCGCCGGCGATCTGGTCGGAGAAGCGGGTGCAACGTGCGCACAGGACGCATCGTTCACGATCGAGCAGCACCTGGGTGGAGAGCCGCACCGGCTTGGGGTAGGTCCGCTTGACGTCGTCGAAGCGGCTCACCGTCCTTCCGCTGGACATGGCCTGGTTCTGCAGGGGGCACTCGCCGCCCTTGTCGCAGACCGGGCAGTCCAGCGGGTGGTTGATCAGCAGGAACTCCATCTGGCCGGCTTGCGCCTTCTGAGCCATCGGCGAGGTCTGCTGCGACTTCACCGACATTCCCTCGCTGACCGTGGTGGTGCAGGAGGTCATCGGCTTGGGCATGGGCCGCAACGAGCCATCCGGGCCAGGAGTCGCGACCTCCACCAGGCACTGGCGGCAGGCGCCGACCGGCTCCAGCAGCGGATGGTCGCAGAACCGCGGGATCTGGATGCCGATCCGCTCGGCGGCACGGATCAGCAGGGTGCCCTTGGGGACGGCGACGCCGACTCCGTCGATGGTCAGGCTGACCAGCTCCTGGGTGGCCGGGGTAGCAGCGG
The DNA here is from genome assembly GCA_014377705.1 of Dermatophilaceae bacterium. Lineage (GTDB taxonomy): Bacteria > Actinomycetota > Actinomycetes > Actinomycetales > Dermatophilaceae > UBA4719. The sequence continues at coordinate 3,173 of JACMPC010000172.1, read as the reverse complement.
TGTTGCCGGAGGTGGATGAGGTGACGGTCATGCGGACACGGTCTCCTTAGCGAACAGCGTCGAGGCAGCCGGCGGGAACATCTCCGCGGCAGAGGTGTGCATGCCGGCCTCGAACTCCTCGCGGAAGTACTGCACCGCCGAAGTGATACAGCTCGTCGAAGCGTCACCGAGGGCACAGAAGGAGCGGAAGAGGATGTTGTCACAGATGTCCAGGAGCTTGTCGATATCGTCCTGGCTGCCGTTGCCGTGCTCGAGTCGCTCCATGATCTGTTTCAGCCAGAACGTGCCCTCTCGGCACGGCGTGCACTTGCCGCAGGACTCATGGGCGTAGAAGTCCGTCCAGCGCGAGACCGCCCGGACCACCGAGACGGTGTCGTCGAAGATCTGCAGGGCACGGGTGCCGAGCATGGACCCGGCGGCCGCGACGGACTCGAAGTCCAGCGGCACGTCGAGGTGGGCGTCGGTGAACATCGGTGTCGAGGAACCACCCGGGGTCCAGAACTTCAGCTTGTGGTTCGGGTCGCGCATCCCGCCGGCCATCTCCAGGAGCTCGCGCAGCGTGATACCCAGGGGCGCCTCGTACTGACCAGGGTTGGCCACGTGGCCGGAGAGGCTGAAGATGCCGAAGCCGGTGGATTTCTCGGTGCCCATCCCGGCGAACCAGGAGGCGCCGTGGAGCAAAATCGCCGGGACCGACGCAATCGACTCGACGTTGTTGACGACGGTGGGCCGCGCATACAGGCCGGCGACCGCAGGGAACGGCGGCTTGAGACGCGGTTGGCCGCGACGACCCTCGAGGGAGTCCAGCAGCGCGGTCTCCTCGCCGCAGATGTACGCCCCGGCACCGGCGAGCACCGTGACCTCGAGGTCGAAGCCGCTGCCCAGGATGTTCTTGCCCAGATAGCCCGCGGCGTAGGCCTCTTCAACCGCCCTCATCAACCTGCGGTAGACGTGGACGACCTCGCCACGCAGGTAGATGAACGCGTGGTTGCAGCCGATCGCGAACGAGGTGATCACCACGCCCTCGATCAGGAGCTGCGGCGCCGCCATCATCAGCGGGGTGTCCTTACAGGTGCCCGGCTCCGACTCGTCCGCGTTGACCACCAGGTAGCGGGGGCCGCCGTCGGGAGGAGGAAGGAAACCCCACTTCATGCCGGTCGGGAAGCCCGCACCACCACGACCACGCATGCCGGAGTCCTTGGTCATCTGCACCAGGTCGGCCGGCGGCATCGTCACGGCCTTCTTCAGTGCCTTGTAACCGTCGTGCTTCTCGTAGGTCGCCAGCGTCCAGGAACGGGGGTCATCCCAGAACCTGGTCAGGATGGGGGTCAGCTGGGTGCTCACTTTTGCGCCTTCCCGTCGTCGACCTTGGCCAGCCGGGCGACCTTGAGGCCGGCCAGGGACGCCGGACCGGCGCCGACACCCTCATCGGCCAGACCGTCGGTGAAGCCCGCCAGCACCCGTGAGACCTGTTTGAAGCTGCAGACCCTGGACGCTCCGCGGCTCGGAGTCACCGGAGCGCCCGAGCGCAGGTCGTCAGCGAGGGCCTTGGTGGAGGCGGGTGTCTGGTTGTCGAAGAACTCCCAGTTGGCCATGACCACGGGCGCGTAGTCACAGGCTGCGTTGCACTCGATCCGCTCGAGCGTCACCTGTCCGTCCTCGGTGGTCTCGTCGTGACCGATGCCAAGGTACTCGCTGATGGAGGCCCAGATCTCGTCGCCGCCCATGATCGCGCAGAGCGTGTTGGTGCAGACGCCGAGCGTGTAGGTGCCGTTCGGGTGACGCTTGAACTGGGTGTAGAAGGTCGCAACCCCGCTCACCTCGGCTGCGGTCAGGCCCAGCAGGTCGGCACACAGCTCGATGCCCCGCAGGGAGACATAGCCGTCGACAGACTGAACCAGGTGCAGCATCGGGAGCAGAGCGGATCGCGCCCGCGGATAACGGGCCATCGTGAGCTCGGCGTCGGCCCGCAGGCTGGCCAGGACATCGGCCGGGTAGGCCGCCGTGCCTGTTGAGGGCACCACCCCGTAGTTCGGGTTGCCGTCGGTGATCATTATCGGTCCACGCCTCCCATCACGGGGTCGATCGAGGCGACCGCCACGATGACGTCCCCCACCTGGCCGCCCTCGCAGACCGCGGCGACGGCCTGAAGGTTGTTGAAGGAAGGCTCCCGGAAATGCGCCCGGTAGGGGCGGGTGCCACCGTCGGAGACCACATGCACACCGAGCTCGCCCTTAGGTGACTCGATGGCCACATAGGCCTGACCGGGAGGCACCCGGAAGCCCTCTGTCACCAGCTTGAAGTGGTGGATCAGGGACTCCATCGAGGTGCTCATGATCTCGCGGATGTGGTCCAGGCTGTTGCCCATCCCATCGCTGCCGATGGCCAGCTGCGCCGGCCACGCGATCTTCTTGTCCTCAACCATGACCGGGCTCTTGCTTGACTGGGCACCCTGCAGCCTGGCCGCAGCCTGCTCCGCGATCTTGAGGGACTCGTACATCTCGTCGATGCGGACCCGCAGCCGGCCATAGGCATCACAGGTGTCGCGCACCGCCACGTCGAACTCGTAGTTCTCGTAACCGCAGTACGGGTCGGACTTGCGCAGGTCGTGCGGCAGGCCGGTCGCGCGCAACATCGGCCCGGTGACACCCAGGGCCATGCAGCCGGTGAGGTCGAGGTAACCGACGTTCACCATGCGCCCTTTGACCAGCGGGTTCTCGTTGAGCAGCTTCTCGAGCTCGCCGATGCCGCGGCGGATCAGCGGGATGGCGTCGCGGATCTTGTCGATGGCGCCTCGCGGCAGATCCTGCGCCACGCCACCCGGGCGGATGTAGGCATGGTTCATCCGAAGGCCGGTGATCATCTCGAAGATCGCCAGGATGCGCTCACGCTCACGGAAGCCGATCGTCATGATGGTGGTCGCGCCCATCTCCATGCCGCCGGTGGCAAGGCAGACGAGGTGGGACCCGACCCGGTTGAGCTCCATCATGAGGACGCGGATGGTGCTGGCGCGCTCAGGAACCTGGTCAGTGATGCCGAGCAGCTTCTCGACCGCCAGGCAGTAGGCCGTCTCGTTGAACAGCGGCGCGAGATAGTCCATCCGGGTGCAGAACGTCACGCCCTGGGTCCAGTTACGGAACTCCATGTTCTTCTCGATACCGGTGTGCAGGTAG
>JACMPC010000021.1 GCA_014377705.1 Dermatophilaceae bacterium | reverse complement strand
GCGCACCATCCCTAGGTTTGCGCGTAAGTGGTGGTGCGTTGGCGGACTGGGCGACCTATGCCTTTGGCTATCAGCTCTAGCTCGGCCGCTGTCTTTGCCGAGCCGTGTTCGGAGCCGGCCATTCTGCTGATCGTCTCCTCCATCAAGGTCCCGCCGACGTCGTTGGCACCACCTCTGAGCATCGTCTGGGTGCCTTCGACGCCCAGCTTGACCCACGAGGTCTGCACGTTGTGGATGCGACCGTGCAGCATCAGCCGGGCCACCGCGTGGACCGCGCGGTTGTCCCGCATCGTCGGTCCCGGGCGGGCGAGCCCGGCCAGGTAAACCGGAGCGTTCGTGTGAATGAACGGCAGGGGAACGAACTCGGTGAAACCACCGGTGCGGTCCTGCAACGCCGCGAGGGTGCGCAGGTGGGCGACCCAGTGGCGCGGGTGGTCGACATGGCCGTACATCATCGTGCTGCTCGAAGGGATACCCAGTTCATGAGCGGTCGCTACGATCTCGATCCACCGCGCCGAGGGCAGCTTTCCCTTGGTCAGCACCCACCTGATCTCGTCATCGAGGATCTCCGCCGCGGTGCCCGGGATCGAGTCGAGCCCGGCGTCCTTGAGCTCCTCGAGCCAGGCCCGTGCCGGGATCCCGGACTTGGCTGAGGCGGTCGCGATCTCCATCGGGGAGAAGGCATGCACATGGATGCCGGGGGCAGCCGACTTCACGGAACGGACGATGTCCGCGTAGGCCGTCCGCCCCAGCGACGGGTCGATGCCACCCTGCAGGCAGACCTCGGTGGCGCCAAGGGCCTGCGCCTGCGCGGCCCGCTGGCCGACCTGCTCCAGCGACAGGGTGAAGGCGTCCGCGTCCGTCCGGCGCTGGGCGAACGCGCAGAACCGGCATCCGACGTAGCAGACGTTGGTGAAGTTGATGTTCCGGTTGACCACATAGGTGACGTCATCACCGACCACGTCCCGGCGCACGTCGTCGGCCAGCGAGGTCACCGCCTCGAGATCAGCGCCGTCGCAGGTGAGCAGCGCCAGATACTGGTCGTCCGTGAGGGCGGCCGGATCATCCTGCGCCCGAGCCAGTGCCACCCGGACGTCGGCGCCGAGGCGAGGTGCCAGGGGCGCCGCGAAGGCGTCCGGTGCCCGGCTGGCCACCTCGGCCCAGCTGCCGTAGACCTCGTCGAAGTCGCTGCGGCGGTCGGCGCTCCGGCCCTGCTGGTCGACACCGCGATGGAGGTCCACCCGGCCGCGGCCGGCCCCGGCTGCCCCCATGCCGCCGTCCGGCTCCTGCCACGGCAGTCCCTGCGGCAGGGCGCCCTCGTCGGCCAGCCCGGTCGCCGGGTTCGCCAGGGCCCGCACATGCGGGTGGAGGCGGGGGTCGATCCAGGGCTCGTCCCGCTGAAGTGCGCCGAGCACGTATCGCGCCCCGGTAGTGAGCCGCTCGGACAGGGTCAGTCCGGACTCACCGGTCCAGCGGCGCAGGTCGTCGATCTCGGGCCAGGGTCGCTCGGGGTTGACGTGGTCCGGGGTGACCGGCGAGACGCCGCCCCAGTCGTCGACGCCGGCAGCGAGCAGCCGCGGGATCTGACCCGGCTCTGACAGGTTCGGCGGCGCCTGCACGCTGACCGAAGGCCCCAGCAGGAGCCTGGTCACCGCGATCGTGGCGAGGTACTCCTGCTCATCGAGATCCGGGGTCGAGCGCATGGAGGTGTCGTCCTTGGCCCGGAAGTTCTGGACGATGCACTCCTGGATCGAGCGATACTCGCGGGCGACCCGCCGGATCGCCAGGATCGAGTCGAGCCTCTCCTGCGTGGTCTCGCCGATGCCCACCAGGATGCCCGTGGTGAACGGGATTCCCACCCGGCCGGCGTCCTCGAGCACCCGAAGCCGAATGGCCGGGTCCTTGTCCGGTGAGCCGAAATGGGCCTGCCCCGGCTCCTCGAAAAGCCGACGCGACGTCGTCTCGAGCATCATGCCCATCGACGGGGCAACCGGCTTGAGCCGCTGCAGATCCGACCAGGACATCACCCCCGGGTTGAGGTGCGGCAGCAGGCCTGTCTCCTCGAGCACCCGGATCGCCATGGCCCGCAGGTAGGCCAGCGTGTCGTCATACCCGTGGGCGTCCAGCCACTCGCGAGCCTGCGGCCAGCGGTCCTCGGGACGGTCACCAAGGGTGAAGAGCGCCTCCTTGCAGCCCTGGGCTGCACCCGCGCGGGCAATGGCCAGCACTTCGTCAGGGGAGAGGTAGGGCGCGGGCAGTCGCTGCGGGACGGTCACGAAAGTGCAGTAGTGACAACGGTCCCGGCACAGACGGGTCAGCGGGATGAAGACCTTGCGGGAGTAGGTCACGACCCCTGGCCGCCCGGCCGCGACCATCGCGGCGTCACGCACCCGGGTCGAGACCTCGAACAGACGGTCAAGGTCGCCGCCTCGAGCATCGAGCAGCACCAGCGCCTCGGCCTCGTCCAGAGCCTTGCCACCATGGGCACGAGCCAGGCTGCGACGCATCGAGTTGTCTGTCGCTTGCGCAAAGTCAGTCACCTGCGCAGGTTAGTGCCTGTCCGCCCGGGCCTGCACGCCTGCACCTGCCCCTGGACCGCTGCCTATGGACCGCTGCCCCTGGACCGCTGCCCCTGGACCCCTGCCTCTGGACCTCTACGTGCGGGCTGCTGCGGACGCAACGCCGCGCAGGGCAACCACGGTAGCCACCGCAGCGGTGGCTGCCTCATGGCCCTTGTCCTCGCCGGAGCCCTCGAGTCCCGCGCGGTCGAGTGCCTGCTGCTCGTTGTCACAGGTGAGGACACCGAAGCCGGCCGGCACCCCGGTCCGGACGCTGACGTCGGTCAGGCCCGCCGCCACCGCCTGGCAGATGTAGTCGAAAGGCGGTGTGCCAGCACGGATCGCGACACCGAAGGCGACCACGGCGTCATACGAGGCCACCAGGACCGAACAGGCAACCGGCAGCTCAAAACCGCCCGGCACCCGGATCAGCTCTACCGACCCGGCGCCCGCCTCCGCCAGACCACGCCGCGCACCGTCGATCAGCCCGTCCATCACGGTGGCGTGCCAGGATGCCGCGACGATG
>JACMPC010000171.1 GCA_014377705.1 Dermatophilaceae bacterium | reverse complement strand
CGGTCATAAGGTCGGGTTCGAAGTGGCGGTGGCCCCCGGTGACCTTGGACTCGTCAAGTCCGTCTGCGGCGATCTTCTCGGCGTCGGTCATAAGGTCGGGTTCGAAGTGGCGGTGGCCCCCGGTGACCTTGGACTCGTCAAGTCCGTCTGCGGCGATCTTCTCGGCGTCGGTCATAAGGTCGGGTTCGAAGTGGCGGTGGCCCTCGGTGACCTTGGACTCGTCGAGTCCGTCTGCGGCGATCTTTTCGGGATCGGTCTCGAGGTCGGGGGGTTTGAAGCTCTCGTTCGACACTGTGGGTGCTCCTTCCGGTTGTTCACATCGTACGCCGCCAGAGACATTCTGGTAGTGGGTGCGCATGGTCGCCGCCGTGCTCGCGGAGACCCTCGACGCTTGCGGGCCACCGTGACCTTGGTGACCGCGAGCGTCGGGTAGCCCTGAGCCAGCCGGTGGCGTCGCAGGGGCGTGGGCGTCGGGCCAGACGGAGCTCAGGCGAGCAGGGCGGTGATGACCAGCAGGACGGGCACGGACAGAGCCGTCGTCACGAAGATCGAGTCACGGGCCAAGGTCGTCGAGCGGTGGTAGCGGGTGGCATACACGAAGATGTTCTGGGCCGTCGGCAGCGCCGCGACCACGGTGGCCGCCAGCAGCGCGCGGCCGTCGAGGCCGAAGAGCCAGCGTGCGACGGCATACGCGAGCAGGGGTTGCGCGACCAGTTTGAGCCCGGACACGACGGCGAGCTCGACGATCGAACCGCCGGCGATCGGCTTCGGGCCCAGTCGCAACGAAACGCCATAGGCCAGAAGGACACCAGGCACCGCCATCCCCGCGATCAGGGCGATCGGGGCGGCAACCAGGGCAGGGACCTGCCACCCGGCCAGCGAGCACAGCAGGCCCAGGAAGGACCCGACGGTGATCGGGTTGCGCAGCGGTTGGCTGATCAGTCCCCACAGCGAGGGTCGACGCCTGGCGACGACCGCGTCCAGGACCGCGAAGGCCATCGGTGTGATCACCAGAAGCTGCATCAGCAGGACGGGGGCGATGAAGGTCGCGGATCCGAGCACGTACACCGTGATCGGCAGGCCGAGGTTGGCCGCGTTCACGTAGCCGGACGCGAGCGCGCCGATGACAGTGTCGCCTGTCGATCGGCGCCACAGGGTGCGGGCGAGCAGCACGTAGATCCCGGCCACCCCGACGAAGCTCAGGGCCGCGACCGCGAGCCCAGAGGTGAAGAGCTGGTCGACTGGTGCTCTCGAGAGGGTCTGGAACAGCAGCGCCGGCGTCGCCACGAAGAACACCAGTCGGCTGAGGAGCAGCTGGCTGTCGGCCCGCAGCACGCCGAGCTGGGCCAGCAGGAAGCCCAGGGCGATGATCGCCCCGAGCGTGACGAACCCGGCGAGGACCCCCTGCAAGGCGCCGAGCTCAGCCGCTGGCGAACACTCGGGGCGTCGCAGTGGCCGCCTCGCACAGGGCGTCCAGGGTGGCCTTGACCGCGGGGACCCGTTGCAGGTCCGCGGTGGTGACCACATGCACCTCCCGGCGTGAGTCCGGGGAGATCGGCAGGGTGACGACATCGGGGTGGTTGGCGCTGCGCAGGATCAGGTCCGGGATCAGGGCCACGCCCAGCCCCTCGGCGACCAGGCCCAGGACCGCCACGTAGTCCTCGGTCTCGAACGCCACGTTCGGGGTGAACCCGGACTTGCGGCACATCTGCAGCAGATGGCCGCGACATCGCGGACACCCCGCGATCCACGACTCGTCCCCGAGCAGGGACAGGTCGGCGACCGAGGACCTGGCCATCGGATGGTTCCTGGGCAGCGCGAGGCGGACCTCGTCGTCGAGCAGCTTGTGGATGACGAACATGTCGAGGTCCTCCTCGCCCCGTCCGAGGTCGGTGCCCTCGTAGGCGAAGGCGACGGCAAGGTCGCACTCGCCGGCTCGCAGCGCCGCCAGCGACTCGGGCGGCTCCGCTTCGGTGAAGGTCACCTTGATGTCGGGGAAGCGTTCCTTGACCAGCGCCAGGGCTCGGGGGACGAGGGTGGCCGACGACGAGGGAAAAGCCATCAGGCGGACCCGCCCGGCGCGCAGCCCGGCGATCGCGGCGACCTCTTCCTCGGCGGCATCGAGGGCGGCCAGCACTCCGACGGCGTGCCGGGCGAGCACCTGTCCGGCTTCGGTCAGCCGTACGTTGCGCCCGACCCGCTCCACCAGGACGGTGCCGGTGCGCTGCTCGAGCCGACGCACCATCTGGGAGATTGCGGGCTGGGAGTACCCCAGCGAGAGGGCTGCGAGGGTGAAGCTTCCCTCGTCGGCGATCGCGCGCATCACCCGAAGCCCGGCTGCATCGATCATGCGCCATAGTGTATAACGTCGAGTTATCGGCTGACTATGTTTTTGTCGCTTCCGTGATCTGGGAGTCGGTGAGCTGAGAACGGGGTCATCTGGGAACCGGGCCATCCCGAAGCTGCCGGGGGGTTGCCTACCCGTCGCATACTTGTTGACGTGGAGACGGCGCTGACGACGGCCAGCGACCAGGCGGAATACGAGCGGCTGGTCTCGCTCCTGCGTGGGGGGAACGTCACCGTCCTGACAGGCGCCGGGCTGTCAACGGAGTCAGGCATCCCTGACTACCGGGGCCTGGACGGCAAGCGGCGGGTGGTGCCCATGACGTATGGCGAGTTCGTGGCCTCGCCGGCGAACCGGCAGCGATACTGGGCACGCAGCTTCGTGGGGTGGCGACGGTTTGCCGACGCCGTGCCCAATGACGGGCATCGCGCGGTGGCGGACCTCCAGCGACTGGGCCTGGTCCGCGCGCTGATCACCCAGAACGTCGACGGGCTGCACCAGCTGGGCGGTGCCCATGACGTGCTCGAGCTGCACGGAAACCTCGGTCTGGCCCGGTGCCTGGACTGCGGCGAGACCACCCAGCGGGCCGAGCTCGATCTTCGCCTGGGAGAGGCGAACCCGCATTTCGCGGTGGCCGCCGGCGAGGTCCGCCCAGACGGAGACGTCCTTCTGGCGGAGGAGACGGTGTCCGGATTTCACCCCCCTCGGTGCCTGGTCTGCCAGTCAGACCTGCTCAAGCCCGACGTTGTCTTCTTCGGCGAGTCGGTGCCCAGAACCCTTGTCGAGCAATGCTTCTCGTTCGTCGAGGCTTCGCTGGGGCTGGTGGTGCTGGGCTCCTCGCTGCAGGTGATGAGCGGGTACCGGTTCGTGCGTCGGGCCGCGGCGAACGGCATACCGGTGGCGATTGTGACGCGGGGTCCGAGCCGCGGCGACGCGGACGCCACGATCCGGCTCGACGCGCCCCTGGGGGACACGCTGACCCGGATCGTGCGAGACCTGCAGCCGTAGTCGCCGCGCGGATCAGACCTTGCGCAGCATGGCCGTGACCTTGCCCAGGATGGTGGCGTGATCGCCGTCGATGGGCGAGAAAGCCTCGTTCTGCGGCATCAGCCACACGTGTCCGTCCTGGCGCTTGAAGGTCTTGACGGTGGCCTCGTTGTCGAGCATCGCCGCGACGATATCGCCGTTGTCAGCGGTCGGCTGCTGGCGCACCACGACCCAGTCGCCGTTACAGATAGCCGCCTCGATCATCGAGTCACCAACGACCTTCAGCAGGAACAGCTCGCCTTCACCCACGATCTGGCGAGGCAGGGCAAAGACGTCGTCGACAACCTCCTCGGCCGTGATCGGGACCCCGGCGGCGATCTGGCCCAGCACCGGGACGTAGGCGGGGGTGGGCCTCGAGTCGCCGACACCGGTCTCGTCGATGATGTCGGCATGAGACTGCCGGTATCCGCGCCCGCTGGAGTCGGTTGAGTCGGGGCCGGGGGAAAGGACCTCGATCGCCCGGGGTCGGTTGGGGTCCTTGCGCAGGAAGCCTTTTCGTTCCAGGGCCAGCAGCTGGTACGAGACGCTGCTGGGACTCTGCAGACCCACGGCCTCGCCGATCTCACGCAGGCTCGGCGGGTATCCCCGACGGTCCACAGAGTTGCGGATCACCTCGAGCACACGACGCTGACGGGTGGTCAGCCCATCGCCCGGATCGCGGTCTGGCATCTCGTGGACCTTAGCCATCGTTTCGTCCCCTTGCTCGCGCCCGCAGACACCAGTTGTCAGAGGTAACTGCTGGGCTAGTCGACATGCCGACAGCCTATGCCGCTCGGACACGAGTTTCAAACACCTGTTCGACCCGTGTCTCGACATTGTCGGCTGCGAGTGCTAGACATCGTACAAGCGTTCTATGAGACGCGCGTTCGAGAGTCGTCCGGATTCACGCCACGCAGGAGGATGCCATGTCAGCTGGAGCCATCGGGGTGCTCACGCCCGGCCCCGCCCGTACGCCGTCGCGCACCGCCCGTGACCATCTGCGACTTGTCGGCGCTGATGAACGTGGTCGCCCCGAGCGGCCCGTCTGGCAGCCTGCGGATTCGGCCATGCGGTTCACCCGCCGTGGTCGCCTCGTCATCACCTTGGCGGCCACCGCACTTGTGGTGGTCCTGGCCATGCTGCTGGCGGCAACGGTCGACGCGGCCGCTCCGGGGATCGTCCACGCCACAACGGTGCTGGCCGGCCAGACCCTCTCAGAGTTGGCTGCTGTTCAGCTTCCGAGCCTGCCGATTCCGGACGCCGTGGCACGAATTCAGCTTGTCAACGGACTGAACAGCTCTCAGGTGCATGCCGGTCAGTCGCTCCTGATCCCGGTGATGCCCTGATCTGATGTCTGCGCGGTGCCAGGATCAGGCGGGGCCAAGGGCGACTGTCGCGCATGCGATGGCGAGCACGGCAGAGACCGGGGCCATCGTTAACCGCTCGGGGACGCTGCGGGAGATCGCGTTCATCACGACGCCCAGCAGGAAGTACCCCACGAGGACCCACGTCGCCACACCCGAGACCACGTTCGGCAGCACCTCTATCAGGCCAACGCGATCCGCAAGCACTGTGGCGAATACGGCGTAGAGCGCGATGGACGCCACGCTGCCCGCGCGCAACCGGCTTGGGAGCACCTGGTGCTGACCACCCCAGGCGAAACGACCCAGCGGCATTCCCAGAGCGAGGAGAAGCTGAAAAGCCGCGAGCAGAGCCAGCATGACCAGAGCTAGAACAGCGGCGAGGGATCGCACGGAAAAGGACAGTACACGTGGGCGCACAGGCCGCCGGCGCGCAAGGCCAGGGCTCGCATCGGTCAACGCCTGCATGGCTCAATTGTTGGTGTCCGGCTTGTCGCCGAGAGCGAGCAGGTCGAGCTGGATGCGAGCCCAGTCGCGGTCGTCGTGGTCTGGGCACCCGTGGAGTCCGGGCGCTCGCGGCGCCTGGCGACGGTGGGTGCGCTCCAGGGCCGCGATGAGCGACGAGGCCATGAGGATGAGAATGAATGTAGTCATGGCAGTAACTCTTCGCTCAGGTAATTCATGCCACGAGTGGCAGTTCTGACATGGTGCAATAATTTTCTGCCATAATGGTGTGATGCTGAAAACCGTGGCTGTGATGCTGTTCGATGACGTCGCGCTGTTCGAGCTCGGGGTGCTCGCCGAGGTATTCGGCATCGACAGGGTCGACGACGGGGTGCCGGCCTTCGACTTCCGGGTGTGCGGGCTCGAGGCCGGAAAGCCGCTGTCGGCGCGCAACGGCACCCTGGTGATTCCGCCCTACGACCTGGTAGGGCTGGTGGGCGCTGACCTCGTCGCCGTGCCGGCGACCCGCGTCCGGGACTACCCGCGCGAGGTTCTGCAGGCGTTGCGTCAGGCAGCCGCCGGAGGGGCGACGATGCTTTCGGTCTGCTCGGGGGTGTTCGTGCTCGGGGCGGCAGGGCTGCTGGACGGACGGCGTTGCACGGCCCACTGGGTCAATACCGAGGAGCTGGCGGAGCTGTATCCGGACGCCAAGATCGACCCGGACGTGCTCTTCGTTGATGACGGTGACCTCATCAGCAGCGCGGGCACGGCGGCGGGCATCGACGCCTGCCTGCACCTGGTCCGTCGTGAGCTGGGCAGCGCGGTGGCTACCCGGATCGCGCGCCGGATGGTGGTGCCGCCCCAGCGGGACGGGGGCCAGCAGCAGTATGTCGACCTTCCGGTGCCGGAGTGCTCGTCTGAGAGCATGCAGCCGGTGCTGACCTGGATGCTGGAGAACATCACGGTCGAGCACCCGGTCTCGTCGCTGGCGCGGCGGGCGGCGATGTCAGATCGGACGTTCGCCCGCCGGTTCGTTGCCGAAACAGGGACGACTCCGCACAAATGGCTGTCGATGCAGCGGGTCCTGCATGCTCGAAGCCTGCTTGAGCAGACTGACCTGAGTATTGAATCGGTAGCAACAAGAAGCGGATTCGGCACGGCGGCATTGTTGCGTCACCATTTCCGCCGGGTCGTCGGGGTGGCTCCCCAGGACTACCGGCGGACCTTCTCATCGACGTAGGCGCTTGCGAACCCAGCCAACCCTCGACGATCCGGGATCTCCTGGCCTGGGTACTACACCCCAAGTCTCATCGACAACCACCCAGGCTGGTTGCGAGTGTTGAGCCACAGCAAGGCGCGGTCAGACATCCGGCAGGAGGGCCAAGCGATGACGACGCGGTGGGTCACATGTGAGAGCAGCCGACCTCGCGCGAACTGGGCCTCCACAAGATGAAGTGGCCCGGTTTTTCTTTGCGTCAGCCATCTCCTGCGTTACCTGGTGACGAGGCGGGCTTTTGCGGTCCTGACGGTCACGGTCTGGGGTTGGCCGGGGATGGAGACGGTGTCGTCGATCGGGAGCCAAGGCCCGCCGCCGACGCTGAACTCGCCGCCGTAGGTGATGTCGATGTGGCTGTTGTAGGTGCCGGCCATGGGGTAGGTGTGGGTGATGTCGCCGTTGGGGTAGGTCCCGCCGGGGGAGGGGGTGGGGCCTTCGCTGGTGCCGTCGCCGAAGAAGTACGTGTAGCCCTGGTTGGTCGGCCGGATCCGGACCTGGCTCCCCATCAGGGTGACGGTGTCGACCTCGTCGGGCTGGTATCCGGCGGTCGGCCACGTAGCCTCGAAGTAGGTGGCCAGGGTGACGAGGGTGACGTTGCCTTCGGGTTGCATGTGGACGGTGGGTTTGGCGAAGGCGGTGTTGTGGAACGCGGCCAGGATCAGACCCATCCCGAGGACGGGTCTGCCCGGCACCAACTCCGGGAAGCACGTCGTTCCCATGAGAACCCACCCGGCAAGCGCTGTGCCGTTAGCGTCGAGCTGGCGGCGGTACAGCCGGATCTGAGGCCCCTGACCCTGAGCGGG
>JACMPC010000170.1 GCA_014377705.1 Dermatophilaceae bacterium | reverse complement strand
CACCTGTGATGAGGCACCCCCTCACCGGACACCAAGCCGTACAGGCACTACGGGGTGCGCGCTGCTGCGCAGTCACGTCGAGACGCGGCTGTGCCGGTGGCGGTTCGGCCTACGGGGACGGGTGGAGGTCCGCTAGACGAGACCTCCCACAATTCAAGGTGGAGGCTCAACGCCGCTCGTCGTGCAGGGCGCTCAGCCCCTCGGCGAAGGCCCGCAATGAGCCACTTTGCGCCGCGGCGTTCTCGGTCATCCGCTGAAAGGCTTCGCGGTAGGCGGCGCTGATCCGTGCGGCCAGACCTGCCGGGTCGAGGGGGTCCAGGGCGGACGGGTCGATGCTCACCGTCAGGTCACTGCCTCCGGCGGACAAGGCCACCCGAACCAGCCGGTCGTGGTCGCTGCCCTCGCCGGATTGGGACTGGGCTCGGGCGATGGTTGCCTCGAGCAGCGCGGGCATCGCGTGTAGCTGGTCGACAGCGGCCTGGACGCGCGCACGCGGGTCCTCGACCGGTCCACTCACAGGGCCGACGGTAACCCGCACCCGCGACCGAAGCGGTGGGACCAAGGGATACCCCTACGGATAAGAACAAGGCGTCACGCACGGCGGCCGTTGTGCCACGTTCGGAGCGGGCGCGGCTCGACGTGAGTCGCCACTGACTCACGCCGCGCCGGTTCCACCACCCTTCGACCGTTCCGAGGAGGACCCATGGCAACCGGGTACCACGTCGATCACGCCGCGCTGACCCAGGCGGCCGGCACCATCAACGAAGCCAGCGAAACGCTCAACGGCACGGTCAAGTCGCTGATGAGCGAGATCGAGGCGCTGATGCCCACGTGGCAGGGACTCGGTGCGACTGCCTTCGCTGGCTACATGAGCCAGTACCAAGCCGACGCCCGCAACATGAATCAGGCGCTCGCGGAGCTCGGTTCGGCGGTCAGCAAGGCCAACACGGGCTACCAGGCGCAGGACCAGTCCGCCCAGACCGCCTTCCACCTCTAACTCCAAGGAGCACTCGGATGACCATCATGAATGTCACGTACGCGACCTTCGAAGAGCTGCACGGCCAGTGCGAGAGGGCTCGGGCGGCGCTGGAGCAGGCGATCTCGGACATGAACACGAAGGTCGGCAACAGCCTGGCCGAGAACTGGGTGGGCGCCGGCAAGGAGGCCTTCCAGGCGGCGGAGACCAAGTGGACCGTCGCCGCAGACGACCTGTACGAGGTGCTCAAGAAGGTCGAGGCCTCGGTGGACAGCTGCGGGGTGAACTACCTGCACATGGAGAACCAGGTCGTCAACATGTTCTAGCGGTCCTGGCCGCCAGGCAAGGTCGTCGATCGACACTGAGGAGGGCACCGGTGCTCAGGGTTGATTACGCAACACTGGAGAGTCTCGGCAACCAGGCGAACAGTGCCCGGGTCGCGATGGAGACCACCGTCGAGGACATGAACTCCGCGCTGTACCGGGTCCTGCCTGGGTCTTGGACCGGCATTGGATTCGACGCGTTCGCGGCGGCCTATGGGCAGTACGTCCGGGCGGCCAACGGTATCCACCAGATGCTTCTCGACATCGAGAAGACCTTGGTCACCTGCGAGGTTCGGTACGCCGAGACGGAGTCGTTGGTGGCCCGCAACTTCATGCCAGCAGGTTGATGACGGGAGAGGACCTCTGATGAACGCGACCGGTCAGCCGGTGGTCACCACCGGGCCCGACGGCGACCTGTCCACCCTGCAGACGCCGTGCCCGCACGCCTCCGAGCCGGGTTCAGGAGTCACTGCAACGGCCGATTCCCACCTGGCCGAGATGGGTGCTGCCGGGGGGCACTCGGGTGGCCTGCCCGACACTCCGTGGGTGCCCTCCAGCACCCCGGTCCGCCCGCTCACCGGCTCGGCCGCACAGGTGGGCGGGTTCGCCGTCGAGGATACGACGACGATCCCGAAGAACTGGTCCTGGATCGTGGGACAGCTGAACTGGGCCCACCAGCAGCTCGGCACGATCCCGATCAACCCAAGCTGGTTCTCCGACAACATGAAGGGCGGTACCCCGGGCTACAACACGGCGATCGCCGCCGAGCCGGGGCTCACCGACGTCTACCGCTACGACGGGCTGCATGGCACACAGGTCAACCCGTCGTCACCGACAAATGCGGGTCTTCCGCTGGACTCCACCACCGGCGGTTCCATGTACTCGGTCAGCACGACCGATCCGTCGCGGGCATGCGCTGCCTACACCGATTACGGCAGCGTGCAGCCTGCGAGGATCTTCGTGCCGCAGTTGCCCGAGGGTACGTACGTGCCTGCGGTGTGGCCTCAGATGAGCGCAACAGAGAAGGCGCAGTTCATCACCAAGCAGGTCCACCACCGCAACAGCTTCGCCTCGCCGGCCCTTGACCAGTTCTACAACCAGTCGTGGGCCGCCATCGAGCAGCTCTTCCAGGCGGCGATCAGCTGCGCCAACCACCTCGAACAGGGCACCACCGTGGCCTTCACCAAGGGGTACGGGCCGCAGGACGCAGAGGTCGAGAGCTCCTGGCGCGAGTCGCAAGGCGCTCTTGCGCAACTCGAGGGTTCCATTCTCCAGCAGCAGGACAACCGGCTGGCCACCCAGATGAACAACCAGGCCAGGCACCTGGCCCAGGCGACGACACCGCTGGGGCCCAACGGCTGACCCTCAGCTGTGTCGCTGCCAACCAATCGGTCAAGGAATGGAGGGGCTCCGTGGCGGGAAACGCCGACGCACTGCGCATCGTGGCAAGCCAGTACCAGGCGATCCACCACCTCGTCACCGGCGCCCTGCACGTCTCCGAGCAGTCCGCGGCCGCCCACGTCGGCTGGACGGGTCTGGCCGCTGACAACTACGACACGATGCGCGCTGGGCGCGGACGCTTCTCCAACGGCACCGAGCTCGGTGGTCAGGGGCTGGAGAAGTACCTCGACCAGCAGCTGGCGGCGGGGACGCTCGCGATCCAGAACGCGCAGAGCGCCGAAGCGGTGATGGCGGAGCTGGCGATGGTCCTCGAACAGGCCGTCGGTTGGTTCAACACGCAGGCGCACCTGGTCGACGAGAGCAACAGTTTCCTTCACTCGGTACTGTTCGAGATCTTGATCGCGGTCGTCGCCGTGATCGTCGCCATCGCCGCTGCCTACATCGCCCCGTTCATCCTGTCCGGGCTCAGCGCGGCGGCGGGCGCCATCAGCGACTTTGCTGTCTCAGCGCTGAGCGCTGCGGCCCGGGGCCTCACCTCCGTCGCCGCGGGGGCGGGCAGGACCGCAGCAACCGACGTGGTGGCGGGTGCGGCTGCCGATGCGGGGGCGGCCCCGGCGGTGGTCCCGGTGGTCGAGGGTGGGGTCGGGGGCGGTCCGGTGGCGGGTGCGGCTGCCGAGGCGGGGGCGGCCCCGGCGGTGGTCCCGGTGGTCGAGGGTGGGGTCGGGGGCGGCCCGGTG
>JACMPC010000169.1 GCA_014377705.1 Dermatophilaceae bacterium | reverse complement strand
GGTGGGGTTGTCCTGCTTGGCCTTCTCGATGGTGAGGTTGCCCCTGTTGAACAGGCCGAAGACCTTCTGGCCCGATGCGGATGCGAGGTCGGTCTTCGTCGCGACGGTCTGGCTGGTCGGAGAACCGAGCACGGAGTAGCCCTGGTCCTTCAGCGCTGTTTCGTCGGCAGCGTCGAACCGGCTGAGTCCACCACCGAGGATCACGTCGGCGGTGCCGTTGCGGGCGATCTGGTCCGCGATCGGGGTGACCCGGATGTCGCTGGTCGGCAGCGCTGTGCCGGTGATAGCGAGGTCCTGGCAGGCGGCGTCGGAGTAGACCGGTCCTTGGCATCCGCGGGCGAGGGCGTGGCTCATCTGGCCGGCCGGGGTCGCATCGGTGACCTCTGCGGTCGAGACGTTGCCAGTGCGGAAACCCGCTTTCTTGGCAAGCTCCATGATCGTGGGCATGACTGTGCCGACGGCGTCGACCGCGAGGGCTGCGTTGTAGGTCTTGACACCTGACGACCAGGCGGTGGCGGCGGACGCGGAGTCGGTGACCGGGTTGGGGTGGAAGTTGGTGCTGCCGGGCTGGCCCGACAGCTTCTCGACGGCGTAGGTGCTGATGAAGCCCTGGGAGGGGAGGGTCTCCATGGCGAGCTTGCCATCGGTGCCGTAGTAGCGCTCGCGCGCCGCGGTGACATGGGTGCGTCCCATCCCATCACCGAGCAGGTAGATCACATTTTTGGCGCGGCTGTGGCCTTCGCCGGAGTCGTTTTGGGCGGATGCCACCCCGGCGGTTCCGGCGACCACGGCGGTGGCCACGAGTGCGGTGATGAGTGTTGCGGAGGTGAGAACAGGGATTCGTCGTCGCATGAGTATTCTCCTCAGGTCTGTTGGACTGCAGCAGCGCCAGAGTGCGCTGCCTTTCGAGCACAGTAGAAGACCAGGATGACCCCCGAATGGCCGGAAGGTTAACGGCGCACGGCGGCGGGGTCTAGTCCAACTCGATATTGAAGTCCCAGAGGGCGAGCGGATGTCCGGACGGCTGCCAAGTCACCTGGGCCGCCCCGGTGGTGAAGATTCCGGAAACCACCAGCTGTGCTGTACCTCCCGCCGGTGCGGTCGCGCTCGCTGGACCGACCGCCGTGAGCGGGATGACGGCGCCCGTTTCATCGCGACAGACCAGGTCGGAGGCGGTGAGGGGGATGGATCCGCTCGCGGATCCCACGGTGAGGGTGATGGTCGCCGCGGTACTCGCCCGCGCTCGTGATGCCGATGCCGATGCCGATGCGGATGCTGCAGGCTGGGTGATTGTCTGATCCGGGCCGGTGACGGTGGCAGTGCCCCGCGTCGCAGCGTCGAAGACGACGAGGGTCGGCGCGCCCATCGCGAGCAGCTGTGGCTTGCCGATTGTGGCGGTCGGCATCGGGTCCACGGCCGGAGCCGTGGGGATCGGTACCGCGCCGAGCGACGCTTTCACGGATTCGGCAGTGGGTGCAGCAGTGCATCCGCTCAGCATCCCGACCAGCAGTATCGACGCGACCAGTGCGGCACTCACAGTGAGTGCCGCGCTGGTGCTCCTGCGTAGTGCTGTCACTTGCCGTCTTGTCACTTGCCGTCGACCGGCACGGATTGCGTGACGATCTTCGCCTGTGGCAGTTCGTTGATACTTGCGGTCGCCGGATAGAGGGAACTGCCAGACGGAGACGGCTTCAGGGCACGCCCCGAAGCGTTGTTGTAGACATCCGGCCCAAATGGTCGAAGCCCGTCGGTGCCGGCATAGGCGAGGTGGCCGAGATCGTCGATTCCTCCCCGGTGGATGCCGAAGGTGTCTTCGATGGTGCGCAACCAGCTGTAGTGGTTGTAGGGCTGGGCACTCACCGAACCGGGGGTGATGAAGCGGCTGATCAGCACGGCGCCCGTCACGCCGCCGCCGGGTGTGGTGTCCTGGTTGAAGGCCTGGAACCCGGGCTGGGTGGTGTTCGGTCCGGGTAGTTCGCCACAGCATGCCACCACCGATTGCGCGGTGTCGGCTTCGGCCTGGGCGGATGCTCCGGTGCCGCTGTCTGTTCCGAACTTGCTGTCGCCCGCATACTGCTGGTCAGCGATCGAGTTGCCGTACATCTTGTAGGGCGGGAAAGCCTCGTCGAAG
>JACMPC010000004.1 GCA_014377705.1 Dermatophilaceae bacterium | reverse complement strand
GCCGACCACATCTGCCACTCCGCGACACTGCGGGACGACGCCGGCTACATCAACACCTTCCTGGACCGTCTCGCCGAGGTGACGCCGGCCCAGGTGCAGCAGGTGGCTGCCAGGTGGCTCCAGCCGCAGTCCCGCGCCGTGGTGGCCTACCTCAAGCAGGACGGAGCAACCCAGTGACCTCGCAGGACAGCTCGCCCGAGAAGGACAGTGTGACCGAGAAGGACAGTGTGCCCGAGAAGGACAGCGTGACCCAGCCGAACCGTACGACGAAGAAGGGCAGCGTGCTCCCGCGGCCAGAGGTGGGCGCCCCCGAGCCCTGGTCCTTCCCGGACTCGCAGCGGTCCACGCTGGCCAACGGGCTGGACGTGGTCAGCTACGACATCCCCGGCCAGTACGTCATCTCCGTGTGCCTGGCGGTGCCGATGCCCCTTGATCGCGAGCCGCGTGACCGCGAGGGCGTCGCCACGATCATGGCCCGCACCCTCGACGAGGGGACGGCCCTGCACACCGCCGAGGAGTTCGCGGAGCTGTTGGAGCGCAGGGGTATTGCTCTCGGGGCCGGTGCCAGTGAGTCCGGCCTGGTCGTGGATCTCGACGTGTCGAAGCGCTATCTGAGCGAGGCGCTCGACCTGCTCAGCCAGGCCGTGCGGGAGCCGGCGTTCCCGGCCAACGAGGTGTCCCGGCACATCAAGACCCGCCTGGCGGAGATCGACCAGGAACGGGCCGTTCCGGGCCAGCGTGCGGCGCTCGAGTTCATCACCACGTACTTCGACTCCGGCGAGCGAGCCTCACGTCCGACCGGGGGCATCAAGGCGACCGTCTCGGCGATCACCCCGCAGGACCTGGTCGCCTTCCATGCCGCCAACGTGGTGCCGGCCGGCGCCACGGTGGTCGTCGCGGGGGACCTGAGCGACCTGGACGTGGTGGCCGAGATCGAGCAGGCGTTGGGCTCCTGGAGCGGAACGGCGGCCGAGGTGGTCGAGCCGCGAGAGGCCGTCCGGGCATCGGACGCCGCACGGATCGTGTTCGTCGACCGTCCCGGCTCGGTGCAGACCGAGTTCTACATCGGCTGCCCCGGACCGGACCACCAGGTCGAGGGCGGCTGGGCGGCATACCAGGTGCTGGGGTTCGTGGTCGGCGGTTCTCCCAACGCCAGGGTTGATGCGGTCCTGCGCGAGGACAAGGGATACACCTACGGCATCCGGTCGGGTTTCCGCCCGCGCCGCCGTGGGGGGATGTTCCTGACCAGCGGGTCGGTGCGCGCAGACTCCACGGTGGAGGCCCTGGGGCTCCTGCTCGACATCCTGGACGCGGCCCGGGGGGGCTTCACGGTGGAGGAGACCAAGGCCGGCGTCGACTTCATCAGCAAGACGGCCCCAGGTCGATACGCCACCGCCGACACCGTTGCGGAGGAGGCCGCCGGCCTCTCGCTGGAGGGCCTGACCACAGACTTCACCACCCAGAACCTCCGCGCCCTGGCCGGGGTGGACGCCGCAGCCCTGTCAGCCGCCTACGCCCGCTACATCACCGGCGACTGGACAGTAGTAGTAGTGGGCGACGCAACCCTCTACGCCGAAGCCGTCCAAACCCTCAACCGAGGCCCGGTATCCATCACCCAAATCTAGGTAGGGTGCGCAAGTTCAGTCGCCAGACCTAGGTACGGTGCGCAAGTTCGGTCGTCAAACCTAGGGATCGTGCGCAAGTTCTTTCGCCAGACCTAGGGATCGTGCAGCCCGACTGAGTCCAAACCTAAGGACGGCACCGGTCAGCCGAGGCGGGACAGCACCTCGTCGTGGAGGACACCGTTGGTCGCCACGGCGTTCCCGCCCCACGGGCCGGGTGTCCCGTCCAGCGAGGTGAACCGGCCACCGGCCTCGGTGACGATGGGCACCAGGGCGGCCATGTCGTAGACCTGCAGGTCGGGCTCGGCGGCGATGTCAACGGCACCTTCGGCGACGAGCATGTAGGACCAGAAGTCCCCGTAGGCCCGGGTCCGCCAGCAGTCGTCGGCCAGGCTCAGGAATGCGTCGTAGCGGTCATGCTTCTTCCAGCCGCCCATGCTCGAATACGACATCGACGCGTCCGAGACACTCGAGATCTTCGAGACACCAAGCCTTTTCGCGCTGGAGAGGCTGCGTCCGCACCAGGCGCCGGAGCCGTTGGCCGCCCACCAGCGACGGTTGAGCGCGGGCGCCGCGACAAGCCCGAGCACCGGTTGGCCGGCATCGACGAGCGCGATCAGGGTGGCCCAGACCGGGACGCCCCTGACGAAGTTGTGAGTCCCGTCGATCGGGTCGATGACCCAACGCCGGGGACCGTGACCGGTGGACTCGAACTCCTCACCCTCGATGGCGTCGCGGGGGCGGGTGCGCTTCAGCTGGTGGCGAATGACCTGCTCGGCCGCCTTGTCGGCGTCGCTGACCAGGGTGAGGTCGGCTTTGGACTCGACCACAAGGTCGTCAGCCCGGAAGCGCGCCATCGTGACCCGTTCCACGGCGTCGGCGAGCACATGCGCAAGGCGTAGGTCATCGTCATAGTGGGGCACGCCGCCACGCTAGCGGCTTTGGGCGCCAAGAGCGCAAACGCCACGGTTTCCCGGGGGATTGCCTGATGGCCAGGCGGAACCCTGCCGGGCGAAGCATGCCATGTGACGTTGACCGGCGGCCTCGCTAGTCGTCGGACTGCGGGGTCCGGGCGCGCAGTAGCCGGCGGAAGGAGTCCAGCCGGAACGTCCCGGCCGCGCCCGCGCGGCCCGATTCCACCCAGGCGTCGAGAGCGCATTCCTTCTCGTCATGGGTGCACCCGCGCGGGCACTCTTCGGCACCCGGGGCGAGGTCGGGGAAGTGCACGATGATCCTGCCGAGGTCGACGTGTGCCAGGCCGAACGAGCGCACACCAGGGGTGTCCACGACCCACCCGCTGCCCTCGGGCAGCCTCAGGGAAACCGCTGAGGACGAGGTATGCCGGCCACGCCCGGTCACGTCGTTGACCAGCCCGACGGCGCGCGCAGCATCCGGGACCAGTGCGTTGACGAGGGTGGACTTGCCCACCCCCGAATGACCGATGAACACGCTGATCCGGTCGGTCAGCAGGCCCCGCAAGGGTTCGAGACCGACCCAGTCCCCCGTAACCGGGTCGCGGGAGGTCACCAGATGCCGGACCTGCAGCATGCAGTAGTGGGCCAGGAAGGGTGCCGGGTCGATCAGGTCAGCCTTGGTCAGGACAAGCAGCGGCTCCATACCGGCGTCGTAGGCCGCCACCAGGCAACGGTCGATCATCCGGGGTCGCGGCTCGGGGTCGAGCAGGGCGGTCACGATGACCAGCTGCTCGGCGTTGGCCACGATGATGCGTTCGACCGGGTCGGTGTCGTCGGCGGTCCGGCGCAGCACGGTGCGTCGAGGCTCGACCCGGACGATCCGTGCCAGGGAGTCGGGGCCGCCCGAGGTGTCCCCGACCAGGGCTACCTCGTCGCCGATGACGACGCTCTTGCGCCCGAGCTCGCGAGCCTTCATGGCATGGACGACGCGCTCGATGGCGCCGCGGACGATCAGGGTGTAGCGACCGCGGTCGACCCCGGTGACGAAACCGGGGATGGCATCCTCGTGCGCCGGACGATCCTTGGTGCGGGGCCGTGAGCCACGGCGGTTGGGCCTGATCCGGACGTCGCTCTCGTCATAAATGCGGGTCCGCGGACTCATCCGCCCGCCGGCTCGTTCTTGTCGCTGTTGTCGGTGGTGTCGCTCTTGTCATCCTTGCCGTCGATGTCATCGCCGTCGCCACCGTCGCCGCCGCCGCCGTCGCCGTCGCCGCCGCCACCGTCGTTGACCGCGTCGTTGGTGTGGTCTTCGCTCACGGCAGCGCCATCATCGGCGTCGCTGACTTCCCCGTCAGCGACTTCCCCGTCAGCGACTTCCCCGTCGCCGACTTCCCCGTCGCTCTGGAGCATCGTGGTCCATCTATCGGTGAACTCCGGCAGCGTCTTTGCCGTGGTCTCGACATTCTCGATGACGATGCCGGGCACCTTCAGGCCGATCACGGCAGCCGCCATCGCCATCCGGTGATCGTCGTAGGTGTGGAAAAGCCCGCCGTGCAACGGTTTTGGCGTGATCCGCAAGCCGTCCTCAGTGTGCTCGACCGATCCGCCCAGGGCATTGATCTCGGTCAGGAGCGCGGTTAGCCGATCGGTCTCATGCCCGCGCAGGTGGGCGATGCCACGGATCCGCGAGGGGGTCTCAGCCAGCGCTGCCACCGCGACGACAACGGGGGTCAGCTCACCGGCGCCGTGCAGGTCGACATCCAGCCCGCTGATCTGCGGGCTGCCCGTGATGGTCAGGCCCGTGCGCTCCAGCAGCACGTCGGCGCCCATCGCGTCAAAGATATCGCGTATCGCGTCGCCGGCCTGGGTGGTGTGCTGTGGCCATTCCGGGACCCTCACCGTGCCTGCGGTGACCACGGCCGCGGCCAGGAAGGCGGCCGCGTTCGAGAGGTCCGGCTCGACCTCGACATCGAGGGCGCGGATCTGCGAGGGCTCCACCCGCCAGGTGTTGGCCCGCGAGTCGTCCACGATGGCGCCGCAGTCGCGCAGCACCTCGATGGTCATGTCGATGTGCGGCTGGCTGGGGACCGGCGCACCGTTGTGATGGATCGTCACGCCCTGCTCGAACCTTGGCCCGGCCAGCAGCAGTGCGGAGATGAACTGGGACGACGCGGAGGCGTCGACGGTGACCTCGCCACCGGGCATACGCTCTGGCCCCTGGACGGTGAAGGGGAGCGTTCCCCGGCCATCGTCCTCGACGGTCGCGCCGAGGGTGCGTAGTGAGTCGATGACCTGGTCCATGGGGCGCTGGCGGGCATGCGGATCACCGTCGAAGGCGACAGGTCCGGCGCCGAAGGCCGCAACCGGTGGCAGGAAGCGCATCACGGTGCCGGCCAGCCCACAGTCCACCGATGCCGCTCCGAGCAGGGCCCCCGGCCCGATCAGCCAGTCGTCGCAGTCGTCCTCGCTGCCGGGCAGATCCACGATCGAGGCGCCCAGCGCCCTCAGGCCTGCCGCCATGAGCAGGGTGTCGCGTGATCGCAGCGGCCGGCGCAGTCGCGAGGACCCATTGGCCAGTGCTGCCAGCACGAGGTACCTGTTGGTCAGCGACTTGCTCCCCGGTAAGGCGACAGTGGCGGCGACAGGGCCGGTCGCGTGGGGGGATGGCCAGTCAGTCACGGCGCTCTCTCATCAGGTGGTCATGGGCGGTCAGTGCGGTCAGTGAGGTTCAAGGCGGTCACTGCCGCCAGGTTCGCGCAGTCACGAGAGGGCGTGGTGGGCCCGGTGGACAGCGAGCCTGGCCTCGCGCCGGGCCGTCTTGGCGGCACGCTTTGCCTCGCCCTTGGTGAGTTTGGCCTGCCGGCTGGCTTCCGACTTGGCGTGCTCGGTGCGGTAGGCGAGCCCGGGCCTGCCCGCGGTGTCGACCGTTGCGAGCAGGACCCCTCCGAGCAGGCTGACGTTCTTCAGGAAGTGGACCCGCTGCTGCGAGCGGGCGGCTGGGTCCTGGACGGTCCAGAAAGCGTGAGCGGTGTAGGTGGTCGGCACCAGGGCAGCGGCCAGGGCCATCGCGGCGACCCGGGGGAATTTGCCTGTGCCGAGCATCGCGCCGGCGGCCACCATCGTGGCACCGTTGGCGCGGACCAGCAGCTCGGGGTTGTCGGGCAGGTTCAGCGGCAATTCGGACAGCTTCTTCACCAGCGGCGCGGCGACCCTCGCGCGCTCCCTGGGATGCCGCAGGGCGTCCAGGCCGCTCGACACGAAGATGGCGGCAAGCATTGGTCGGGCTATCCGTCGAACCACAGTCATCTGAATTCTCCTAGGGTCTCGTCGATTCATCACTAACGGTAGTTGCTTGCTGCCGCTTGTGCGTATCTAGGCTGTGGGTATGTGCGGTCGATACGCGTCAAGCTCGCGTCCCGAGGACCTGGTTGAGGAGTACGACGTCGCCGAGGATCGCACCCGGGAGCCGACCCGCAGCATCTTGGCCGCCCCGCAGAATCCTCCTGCCGGTGAGCCTGACTTCAACGTGGCACCCACCAAGGCGGCGCCGGTGGTGCTGGCCCGCGCGCCTCGTGGCGATGCCGGCGGGCAGCCGACTCGCCAGCTGCGCCTGCTGACCTGGGGACTGGTGCCGAGCTGGGCTCAGGACATCAAGGTCGGGCTTCGGATGACCAATGCCCGGGCGGAGTCGGTCCTTGGCAAGTCGTCGTTCGTGCGGGCTGCTGCCTTCCGTCGATGCCTGGTCCCCGCAGATGGCTGGTACGAGTGGCAGGTCAGCCCCACCGCCCTGGACGCCAGGGGCAAGCCACGCAAGCAGCCGTTCTTCATCCACCGCAGCGACGGCGCCCCTCTGGCGATGGCCGGGCTGTACGAGTTCTGGCGCGACAAGTCCCTGGCCGAGGACGACCCTGATGCCTGGCTGGCGACGTATGCCGTGATCACCACCGCCGCCGAGCCGGGGCTGGACCGGATTCATGACCGGCAGCCGCTGGTCCTGGAGCGCCAGGACTGGGACGACTGGCTCGACCCGGCGAAGAATGACCTCGCCGAGGTCAAGAATCATCTGGAGTTCTCCGGGCAGGGGCGGTTCGACGCGTATCCGGTGGCCTCCACGGTCAACTCGTCGCGCAACAACGGCGCGCACCTCCTCGCGCCGCTGGGGCGCTCCGACCTGGTGGGTGTCGTGGACCCGACCACCGGCGAGATCATCGGTCGGTGACCAGCGTGCCGGTCCGCAGGAGCATCACAGAGATTGACACCCCCGTCGGTATGGCGCGTGCGCACCTCTGGCGCCCGCCCCGCCCCTGTGGTGCGCTCGTTCTCGGGCATGGAGCCGGCGGTTCTTCCTGGTCTGCAGACCTGTTGGCTCTGACGTCCCTGACTGAGCACGGATGGCTGGTGGCGCTGGTCGAGCAGCCCTGGCGGGTGGCCGGGCGCAAGGTGGCCACGCCTCCCGCTCAGCTGGACGTGGCGTGGCTGGCGGTGCTGGCCGCGCTGACGTCGGGCCGTGGTGCACTGCCCCGGCCTTGGGTGGTCGGCGGCCGCAGCTCCGGTGCTCGTGTGGCGTGTCGGACGGCTTCCGCTGTTGGCGCCGATGCCGTCCTGGCGCTCTCGTTCCCGCTGCATCCGCCGCGACGGCCGGAGAAGTCACGGGCGGCCGAGGCGCACCTGGTGACCGAGGCCGGAACCCGGCTGACCGTCATACAGGGGGAGAGAGACCCTTTCGGCAGCCCGGAGGAGGTCAGGGCTGCGTTGGGCGCCGGGGCTGAAGTGGTGCAGGCCCGTGGCACTCACTCGTTCGCCAGGACCCCCACAGACGTCCTGGCCGCCGCCACCGCCTTCCTCGCAAACCTAGGGACGGTGCACCCTCCCACCCCGTAAACCTAGGGACGGTTGCCGTCGAGGAAATCGCCTGGTACGCCGTGCAGCACTGCAGCCGCCCATCCGGACAGGATTGCCCCTGAGGGCGCCGCCACGATCGCGGCGTGTATCCGGGTCAATCGTGGGTCATTGAGCTTGGCTGTCTGCCTCAGACCAACCAGGCCGTCGATCCTGGGAAGCAGGTCGACGAGCGGGCGGGTCAAGCCGCTGGCTCGCGGTTCGTCGACCGTCAGTACGCCGTCCATGTAGTCCTCGCCTCGTTAGTGGTTGCGAGGATGGTCTGCCCTGCAGGACGGTCGACGCCAGCGCCCAGAGGACACCTGTGCACAGTGGGACGACCATGTCGGGACATGTGGACAACGAGGAGAACCCGCATGGTCCCTAGTTTTGCGGGTGAATCGGGTGCACGGTCCCTAGTTTTGCGGACTGGTTTCGGGTGCTGGTGCGGGCTACAGGGTGCCGCCGGCTGCTTCGGGCGCGGATGCGTCCACACCAGCGTCCCCGACGGCCTCGCGGGCGAGGTGGTCCTCGATCTGGAACCAGTTGTCGCCTGCGCGTACGGCGATCGCCAGCAGGGTGTTCACCGTGGAGACCTCCTCGACCTGCTCTTTGAGGAACCACAGCATGAACTGCTCACCGAGAGCGTCGTCCTCAGCCCTGGCAGAGCGGAACAGCGCCTCGATCTGCGCGGTCACCGTCTTCTCCTGAGCGAACGCCAGGGCGATCGGGTCCACCGGGTTCTCGAACGTGTTCTGGATCTCGTCGATACCCGGGATCTGCACGGGCCAGTCACGATCCAGGGTGTAACGCACGATCATCATCGCGTGGTTGCGTTCCTCGACGGACTGCCGGTAGAAGTGTGCGGCCAACCGCGGCAGATCGTGGGCATCGAACCAGATGGCGATCGCGATGTACTGCTGGCTGGCGGTGAACTCGTTGCGCACCTGAGCGGCAAGGAGGTCGGCAAAGGTCGGGGTGATGTTGGCGGGCATGTGTGTCAATCTACAGCGCCAGGCTTAGCCAAACAGAGGCCGAGGTGACTCGGCGACGTACCAGGGCCCGGCTAGCTCAAGGTCGGACCAGGAAAAGGCCTCATGGGAGGGGCCAAGGGAATGTCCCGCATGCCCGGTGGCGTTGGTATGGGGGGACGTCGGCTAAACATGCCCGGCAGCCCGCAGCACTTCCCACGCAGCATCAGCGCACCGTCCATGAACTACTCACAAATGCCAGGCTAGGAGTGTCGTTTTGCTGACTGCCGAGTTGACGCCGGTCTGCCAGGCCCCCCAGTTTGGCCGCCGTTTCGCAAGTTACTGTCGGCCATCGGTATTAGGCTGGGAGGCAATGACAGCAGACCAGCGCCTAGCCAAGAGCGCATCGATGACCCCTTCAGTCGACAAGTCGAAGGCCGGGGCCCCAGTTTTCGCCGAGCCGATCGCGGGCGACTCGACATCTGATGAGCGCATCGTCGATGTGAGCACAGAAACCCCGGCAGAGCGGGCCGCCCGGTTCGAGTCCGATGCCATGCCCTTCCTGGACCAGCTGTACAGCGCTGCCCTGCGGACAACACGTAACCCCGCCGATGCTGAAGACCTCGTCCAGGAGACGTTCACCAAGGCATTTGCGGCCTTTCACCAGTACAAGCACGGAACGAACCTCAAGGCCTGGCTCTACCGGATCCTGACCAACACCTACATCAACAGCTATCGCAAGAAGCAGCGCCAACCGCTGCAGTCGGACGCTTCCGAGGTCGAGGACTACCAGCTGGCCCGCGCGGAGTCGCACACCTCCAAGGGACTGCGGTCGGCTGAGACCGAGGCGCTAGATCATCTGCCCGACTCGGACGTCAAGCGTGCGCTGCAGGAGATCCCCGAGGACTTCCGCCTGGCGGTCTATCTGGCTGACGTTGAGGGCTTCGCCTACAAGGAAATCGCCGAGATCATGCAGACGCCGATCGGCACGGTCATGTCGCGCCTGCACCGTGGTCGGCATCAGCTGCGTGAGTTGCTCACCGACTACGCGCGCGAGAGCGGCTTTGTGGTTGAGGGAGCCAGCTCATGAGCAGCGCTGAACTCGAAGGCCACGAAGGACACGAAGGATTCGACTGCTCGCGGGCACGGCTCCAGCTCTACGAGTACCTTGACGGCGAGATGGACCCGGATGACTGCGTCAAGATCCGCGCCCACCTGGAGCAGTGTGGCCCCTGTCTCAAGGAGTACGACATCGACCAGATCATCAAGGCACTGGTGCGACGTTCGTGCGACTGTGAGGCGGCGCCGATGGAGCTGCGCTCTCAGATCATGTCCCGCATCACCACCTTCACGATGACGGTGGAATACCGGGACTAGGGCTCCACGGGGGCCGGCCTTGGGGCCGGAACCACCAACGGGCGAGGTATTGCGTGTGGTCACCATGCGGCATACCTCGCCTTTTGTGCTGCCGACCTGAGCCGACTACTCGGGGGCCGGCGCAGAAAACCCCCACTCCCTGACGGGAACGGGGGTCTTGCGCGGTGAGGATGCGGCTCAGGCGTTGGGCTTGCGGCCGTGGTTGGCGGCTCTGCCCTTGCGGGAGCGGCGCTTGCGGGCGCGCTTGCTCATGTGTGCTCCAAATGGGGTTGTCTGTGACCGATCACGGTCGCGTTCACTGCCATTGTGGCATATTGGTCACAGGGGGAGTGACCTGGAGTTCGCCGGGGGCGATCTGACCAGAAGGCTGGCCCCTCCAGTCGGCGTGGCAAAAATTGCTTCGCGACCAATCGGGCGCAGCCGACCAGCAAATCAACGCAATTCGACGCAAGTCGACGCCGAACTCTGTAACGGCTATGCCGTTCTCACCATAGTCAAGGCGTGAAAGTCACGCGAAGGTCTTGTTTTTGAGCCCGAGAGCTCAAGGGTGCCACTCTGAGAGTGCTTCGCAACGCTACACGGCGAAGTCGAAACCCACAACGACAGGTCGCAGGCAGCGCCCGCCAAACAAAGGAAGAATCATGAAGCTCATCGCCAAGGTCCTCGAGTCCATGCTCGCCAAAGACGCCACCCAGCAGTGGACCGGCCAGACCTCCGCGGTTCAGTCGCGCGACACCTGGAACTGGGGCGGTTTCTCCGACAAGACGCCTACCATCTTCTAATAGCCCCGGATTTCGTTTGACCCGCGGGTAGGTTGGGGCGAGTGAGTGATACGAGTTCCAAGGGACGTTCACAGGCCGCGCGCGTCCCTTCGCTTGCGGTTCCCGCCTACATCGTCGCAGTTCTTCTCTGCGCGGTTGGCTTGGCCGTGGTGGCCTGGCGCCTCCACCCGCTGAACAGCGACAGTCTCTCCGGCAACGAAGTTTTTACCCTGGCGGTGCTTTGCGCGCTGGGCATTCTGGGCTCGGCCTCGCAGGAACGAAACGTCGGGGGGCGGATCGGGTTCTCGTTCAACAGCATCATCCTCCTTGCGGCGGTGGCCTTGCTGGGCCCATTTGGTGCGGCGGTCGTCGGCGCGGTGACCCACTTGCTGGTGGTCAACAAGCAACGATTCAAGGTGCGCGCCTTCAACATCGGCATGAGCTCCACCATTGGAGCCGCGGGCGGGTTCGCCTACCTCATGGCCGGCGGTACGACGGATGTGAATGAGGTCGGTGGCGTCGGGCCGCTGTTGCGTCACGTAGGCCTCCCGGTGATGCTGGCCGACGTCGTGATCTGCTTGCTCAACGCGGTGATCCTGTCTGGCATCGTCCGGCTGACCCAGGGCACCCCGATGCGCCGGTTCGCCCTGGGGATGCTGGGCACCTCAGGACCTGCCTACATCGGCTACGGCCTCATCGGGTTCCTCTTCACGATCCTCTGGGTGCCGGCCGGGGTGGGACCCGCAAGTGCCGTGCTGATTCTAGCGCCGTTGTTCGTGGCCCGCTGGGCCTTCGTGCAGTACGGCGACGAGCAGCGGGCGCACGAACGCACCCTGAGCGCCCTGGCCGCCGCGGTGGAGACCAGGGACGTCTACACGCGCGGCCACAGTGAGCGAGTGGCCAGCCTGTGCGCTCTGATGGCGGGGTCCCTGGCACTGAGCCATCAGGAGACGGAGGCTCTGCGCTTTGCCGGGATCCTCCATGACATCGGCAAGCTGGCGTTCCCCACTCGCGTCCTGCGCAAGGCGGACCAGCCTTCCGTTGAGGATCTCGCCAGCATTGCCACCCATCCCGCGCGTGGCGTCGAGATGGTCCGGGACATCGAGTTCCTCAGCGACTCGACCGACGCGATCCTGCACCATCATGAGCGGATGGACGGGACGGGCTATCCGGCGGGTTTGCGCGGCGAGAAGATTCCGCTGCTCGCGCGGGTCATCGCTGTGGCCGATGCCTTCGACTCCCTTACCACCTCGCGAATCCACCGGGACGCGTGCACCGTCCAGGAGGCACTGGCCGAGCTGCGCGAGCGCTCAGGGTCCCAGCTGGACCCGTCGATCGTCGCTGCTCTGGAGCGAAGCCTGGCCCGCCATGACTGGGAGCCGACGCGGCTTGAGCCATCGCTGATGGCCACGGCTGGTCGCGCCTTTGACCATGACGATCCGGCGTCGTCGGACCTCATGGCCCGGCTCGCCGCGACGGAGAGAAGCCGGTGAGGTCCTCGTGAGGAACCGGGCCCGGTCGCACCCGCTGGAGCTCTTCGGCGGTGTGGTTGTTCTGGCGATGGCCGTGGGGTCCATGGCGGTTGTCGTTGCCCGCTTGCGGGAGTCGCCGGCCTTCGAGTTTCGGCCCCTCGTGCCGGTCATCGGGGTATTCCTGATCGTGATCGTCGTTGGTGAGGTGTTCCGGGTCAGGGAGCTAGGCAGCCGTCAAACGGCGCCGCTGGCGACGGCCGCGGCACTTGCCTTCGCGATGACGGTAGAGTGCCCGACCGGGACCCCCGCAAACTATGGTGCGCCGCTGGTCATCGCCGTCACTGCTGTCGCGATGGCAGTCGGGTTGGTTCCCAGCGTGACCCACCGCAGGGTGGTCCGGGTGCCCGACCTGGCCAACAGCCTGGTCGGCATCGCGGTCGCGGCGGTGCTGTTTCGCGAGGTTCCCGTCTCGCAGGGTCACACCGTCCTTGAGCTCCAGGCGGGCTGGCAGCCCGAGCTCCTCGCCCTGGTGATGGTCGTCATCTCAGCCTTCGCGCTCATGGTCGAGGTGCTCCTGCTGGCAGTGATGCGGGCAGTCCGCTCGCACGCGCCGCTGGCGCGGACTCTCCAGGACGAGTTCATCGCGGCAGTGGGGCTCACTGCCGCGCTGAGTGCCACGGGCGCGCTGGTCGCCCTGGCCGAGCGGCCGATGGGAGTGGTTGCCATCCCGTTGTTCCTGTTCCCGCTGGGCCTCACCCAGTTCGCCGTACGACGGCAGAACGCGATCCGGCGAACCTATAGGCAGACCATCCGGACCCTGTCGCGGCTGACCGAGCTGGGCGGATACACCGATCCGGGACACGCCGAGCGTGTGGCCGGGCTGTGTTTGGCGACGGGTCAGCAGCTGGGCATGTCCGAGCGTGATGTGCTCGACCTGGAGTACTCCGCGCTGCTTCATGACATCGGTCAGGTCGCCCTGGCCGAGCCGATCCCCGGCGGGGCGACGCTGTTGGCGGCACCGGCCGACCAACGCAGGATCGCCCACGACGGCGCCGAGATCGTCCGCCAGACGGGCGTGCTCGAGAAGGTCGCGGTCATCCTGGAGGCGCAGACCACGTCATACCGTCAGGTGCGCGAGCTCGGTGAGGATCTGCCACTGGCGAGCCGAATCATCAAGGTGTGCAACGCTTATGACGATATGGCGGGGGGGCGCCCGGACCCCGCCAGACGGGTCACGGCCATGGAGCGGATCAACCTGGGTCTGGGCTACGAATACGACCCTCGGGTAGTCGATGCCCTAGTCCGAGTCCTAGAGCGAGACCCCCACCCGCAAACCTAGGGACCATGCGGCAATCCACTCGCAAACCTAGGGACCATGCGGCAATCCACCCGCAAACCTAGGGACCGTGTGTTGACTCGAGCGCTAACCCAAGGATGGTGCGCGGTTCCCGGCGCAAACCCGGGAGATGGGGGCCAGACATCGTCCCGAGGTTTGCCGGGTCTTGTTGGCACCGTCCCGAGGTTTGTGGGATGGCGTGGGGCCCCAGCGTGCGGTCTTGGTGCCGTGAACCTCGAACCGGCAAAAAACCTAGGGACCGTGCCTGAGCACGGTCCCTAGGTTTGCGCGGTAAGTACCGGCACCGTCCCTAGGTTTGCGCGGTAAGTACCGGCACCGTCCCTAGGTTTGCGGAGAGAGCGCTCGCACCGTCCCTAGGTTTGCCGGTTGTGTGGGTTACTTCTCCGGCATGTCGGGGGCTGCTCCTCCCGGCCGGGCTGCCACGGTCTCGACGGCTTCGACTGTGTCTTCGACGGCCTCCTCGTGCGACACCGTTCGCTCCATGCCTGCCATCTGCGAGTAGGGGCGCCACCGCTCGTCCGCGTCCGACTGGGCGAGAGCAAGCAGGTGCTCGCTGCGCTCGCTGTCGCTGCGGGCCAGCATCGAGAACCGGGTCTCGGCGAGCGCAAACTCGCGAATCGGGACGGTCGGCTTCTTTGAATCGAGCTTGAACGGGTGGCCTTCGGACTCCTCGCTGGGACGGAAACGGTACAGCGGCCAGTAGCCACTGTTCACCGCCGTCTTCTGGTGCGTCATCGAGGTCCCCATGGGGATCCCGTGGGCGATGCAGGTGCCGTAGGCGATGACGACCGAGACGCCGGGGTGAGCCTGGGCCTCGAGCATGGCCCGTACCGTCTGCTGCTCGTTCGCGCCGATCGCGACCTGCGCCACGTAGACGTCACCGTAGACCTGGGCGATGGCGCCGAGATCTTTCTTCGCTGTGGACTTGCCCGACGTCGCATACTTGGCCGACGCCCCACGGGGGGTCGACTTCGACGCCTGGCCTCCGGTGTTGGAGTAGACCTCGGTGTCGAGGATCAAAATGTTCACGTTCCGGCCTGAGCCGAGCACGTGGTCCAGACCGCCGTACCCGATGTCGTAGGCCCAGCCGTCACCACCGACGATCCACACGGTCTTCTCGACCAGCTCGTCCACCAGGCTGCGGAAGTGCTTCGCGGCAGACACCTGATCGCTGAGCCGGCCGTCGAGCAGGGCTGCGTCCAGGGCCGCCTTGAGCAGCTCGACCCGGCCTCGCTGGGCCTGGATCCCGCTCTCGTCGCTCTGGTCGGCGCTCAGCAGCTCCGTGGCCAGGTCGTCGCCGATCACCCCGGAGAACTGGGACACGTAGCGACGGGCTTCGCCGTTCTGCTGCTCCCAGCCAAGGCGCAGACCGAGGCCGAACTCCGCGTTGTCCTCGAACAAGGAGTTCGCCCAGGCCGGGCCACGGCCGTCGGCATTGACCTTGTACGGGGTCGTCGGCAGGTTGCCGCCGAAGATGGACGAGCACCCGGTCGCGTTGGCGATGATCATCCGGTCGCCGAACAGCTGGGTCAGCGTCTTGATGTATGGCGTCTCGCCACACCCTGAGCAGGCGCCGGAGAACTCGAACAACGGCTGGAGCTGGGACACGCCCTTGACGGTGTCGTGGCGCACCTTCGTCCGGTCGATCTCCGGGATGGTCAGGAAGTGCTCGAAGCTGGTCCTCAACGCGTCGCGGCTCTCGAGAGCGCCAACGAGGTCGAGCGACTTGTGGCTCGGGTCGGTCTTGGAGACCGCCGGGCAGACGTCGACGCAGATCCCGCAACCGGTGCAGTCATCCGCTGCGATGGCGATGCTGAGCCGGTAGTCGGGCAGGTCACGGGACTTGAACGGCTTGGACTGGAACCCCTCGGGTGCGCCCTCGATCTGGGCCTCCGGGAAGATCTTGATCCGCACCGCGGTATGCGGGCAGGTCACGGCGCACTTGCCGCAGTCGGTGCAGAGGTCCGGGTCCCAGATCGGCAGGTCCTG
This sequence comes from Dermatophilaceae bacterium, assembly GCA_014377705.1. Lineage (GTDB taxonomy): Bacteria > Actinomycetota > Actinomycetes > Actinomycetales > Dermatophilaceae > UBA4719. Next base: position 4,918 of record JACMPC010000004.1, on the reverse strand, counting down.
GGCGATGCCCCGCTTCTCCCACTGCGCCGTGTCGGTCGGCCACGTGCCGTCCGCCGGCATGGCGCTGACGGGAAGCAGGTCACCCTCGCCGCGAATGATGCGCGCGGTGATCTGGCTGACGAAGTCCGGCGCGTTGGCCGGCATCGGCGCCATCCGGTGCAGGGTGCTGGTTGCCTTGTCCGGCACTGTGACCTCGCTCAGCTGGGCGAGCGCCTTGTCGACGGCGAGGAAGTTCTTCTCGACGACCTTGCGCCCACGCTTGCCGTACTCCTTCTCGATGGAGGCCTTGATCCGCGGAATGACCTCCTCGGTGGGCAGCACCCCCGAGACGTGGAAGAAGCAGGGCTGCATGATCGTGTTGATCCGCGCGCCGAGACCGACATCCCTGGCCACAGCGTGCGCGTCGATCACGAAGAACTTCAGCTTCTTGTCGATGATCTGCTGCTGCACCTCGCGGGGCAGCTGGTCCCAGACCTCGTCGGGTCCGTAGGGCGAGTTCAGCAGGAGCGTGCCGCCCGGGTTGGCCAGCTCGAGCACCTTCATGGTGCGCAGGATCGAGAACTGGTGGACGCCGATCACGTCGGCGGACTCGATCAGGTACGTCGAGCGGATCTGGTCCTTGCCGAACCTCAGGTGTGAGACCGTCGATCCGCCAGACTTCTTCGAGTCGAGCACGAAGTAGCCCTGGACGAACTGGTCGGTTCCGTCACCGATGATCTTGATCGAGTTCTTGTTCGCGCCCACGGTGCCGTCCGAGCCAAGACCGAAGAACACGGCGGTGACCGCGGTGTGCGGCACCTCGAAGTCAGGGTCTGGGTCCAGCGAGAGGTGGGTGACGTCGTCCACGATGCCGACGGTGAAACGGCGCTTGGGGTTGTCGCGGCCGAGCTCGATGAAGACCCCGGCGACCATCCGCGGGGTGAACTCCTTGCTCGACAGGCCGTAGCGTCCGCCGATGACGGTGGGCAGCTTGCCTTCGTCGTTGAACATGACGCTGTCCATCAGGGCGGTGGACACGTCCAGGTGCAACGGCTCGGCCGTCGCGCCCGGCTCCTTGCAACGGTCCAGGACGGCGATGTGCTTGACGCTCGCCGGAATCGCGGCGAGGAACGCCTCGACCGGGAACGGCCGGTAGAGCCGCACGGTGATGTAGCCGACCTTCTCGCCGCGGGCGACCAGGGCGTCGACGGTCTCGCGCACCGCGCCGGCGCCGGAGCCCATGATCACGATGATCCGCTCGGCGTCAGGTGCGCCGTGGTAGTCCACCAGGTTGTACTGACGTCCGGTCAGCTCCGCGAACTCGTCCATCGACTTCTGGACGATCCCGGGCACGGCGTCGTGGTAGGAGTTGCTGGCTTCGCGACCCTGGAAGAAGACATCCGGGTTCTGGGCGGTGCCGCGCAGCGTCGGAGCGTCTGGGGTGAGCCCGCGCAGACGATAGTCCAGGACCAGCTCGTCCGGCAGCATGGCCTTCATCGTGTCCTGGCTGACGACGGTGATCTTGTTGATCTCGTGCGAGGTGCGGAAGCCGTCGAAGAAGTGCATGAACGGCACGCGGGCGCGCAGCGTGGCGGCGTGGGAGACGAGGGCCAGGTCCTGCGCCTCTTGCACGGAGGACGAGGAGAGCATGGCCCAGCCGGTCATCCGGGCGCTCATCACGTCGGAGTGATCACCAAAGATCGACAGCGCGTGGGTGGCCAGGGTGCGGGCCGCGACGTGGATCACGCAGGGGGTGAGCTCGCCGGCAATCTTGTACATGTTGGGGAGCATCAGGAGCAGGCCCTGGGACGACGTGAAGGTCGTGCCGAGAGCGCCCTTCTGGATGGCTCCGTGCAGGGCACCGGCCGCACCGGCCTCGGACTGCATCTCCACGACCTCAGGCACCGAGCCCCAGAGGTTCTGACGTCCGGCAGTGCTCCAGGCGTCTGCGTGCTCGCCCATGGTCGAGGCGGGGGTGATCGGATAGATCGCGATCACCTCGCTGCAGGCATGGGCCACTCTTGCTGCTGCTTCGTTGCCATCAATGCATGACCACGTCACACTATTTTTTTCTTCAACCGCCACGTCATCCTCCGAGATCCAAAAACCGAGAACTGCACTGTTCAACACTTCCTGCAAAACACGTACCAGCCAAAACTACGGCCGGCCAAGTGTATTGCGAAGGGTCCAAGGTCCCGATCCCGCACCGAGGCCGGTGCACCGCTCCTGGTCCCGATGCCCGGTTTGGGCTGGTATTGACAGAAAGCAGTAAATGGTGCTTTCTTGACCAGATCTGCACTTATTGAGGGGACCCTAACCAAGGAGGTTTGATGATGATCAAGACCAAGACCAAGACCAAGACCAAGACCAAGACCAAGACCAGACATGGCATGACGTACACGACCCGCTCCGCAAGGGTGCACGCTCGCACGATGGGCGTCTCGGCTGCCATCGGCGCCCTCGTTGCCGGCGGTCTGCTGGCTCCCGTCCCGGCCAATGCCGCCATGGCCCCGGCGGCCCACGCGCCTGGCGGAGAGGCTGGGAGAGTAGCTGTCGTCGCCCGGCACCTCGACAATCCGCGGGGGCTGGCCTTCGGCCCACAGGGCGAGCTCTACATCGCCGAGGCGGGTCACGGCGGCACCCTCTGTCTGGGCGACGGGCCGGAAGGGCCCCAGTGCGCCGGGCTCACCAGCGGGCTGAGCAGACTCTCAGAAGGTCGGCTGCACAAGGTCGTCGACCACCTGGTCTCCGTGGCGTCGCCAGACGGGACCGGGGCTGAAGGCCTCGTCGGGGTCTCGACCCAGGGCAACCGCATCTATGGCCAGATGGCGGCCAACACCCACCACATCCCCCCGGCCGCACCCGCGGGGCCGGTTATCAACGCTGCTCGCGCCCAGCTGGGCCAGACGCTCGCCATCACCGGTCGCGGCTCATGGAGTGCGCTCGCGAGCACCGGGGACACCAACTACGCCTGGACCAACGATCACAAGGACCTGCAGCCAGACCAGTTTCCGGACGCGAACCCCAACGGCCTTGCGACCCGGGGTCGTACCCACTACGTGGTAGATGCCGGCGCCAACCTCATCGCCAAGGTCGACAGCCGCGGACACGTCTCGACGCTGGCCTACCTCCCGGTCCCCGACGGGTCGGTCACGGACGCCGTCCCGACCTGCGTCGCAACCGCGCGCGACGGCTCGCTGTATGTCGGTGAGCTCCTCGGCGGCGCCTACGCGCCGGGAAACGCGCGGGTATGGCGCATCTCTGACGGCAAGGCGACGGTCAAGTGGACCGGCTTCACTGGCATACAGGGCTGCGGGTTCGACGACAGAGGCAACTTCTATGCCACCGAGTTCCAGGCCAACGGCATGTTCGGACCAGACCCCGCCGGCGCGGTCATCAAGGTCGCCCCGAACGGCGTTCGCACGACCCTCGGCGCCGGAAAGCTGTCCTTCCCCTCAGGGTTCGCCTACCACGACGGCGCCGTGTACGTCTCCAACTGGAGCATCATGCCTGGCGAGGCACCAAAGAGCGGTGACCCCACCGGTGAGGTCGTGAAGATCTCCCTGCGCTGAGGACCAACGCTCGGAGCGCACCGGCCGGTCAGGTCACCATGGCCTGGCCGGCCGTTGCATGGTCAGCTGATGAAGAAGCCGTCCCACCCGGAGCCGATCTGGCGTGGCCCGCCGTTCTCAGTCCTTCCAAAGACTCGGTAAGGTCTAAGGCGGCGCCCTGACGGTGTCCCGCTGCAGGTCAGAGCCCTACAAGGATGATGCGCAAGATCCTGCACGAGCCGTTGTCGGGCGTACGGCGCTATAGCAAGCGATGCTATAATTGAGTGATGTTTCTTCGTGGCGAGCTGCTCCATGGGGTGATGCTGGACACCGGCACCACCCAGTCCGAGTTGTCCCGGATCAGCGGGGTACGTCAGCCCAGCATCAGCCAGTTCATCTCGGGGCGGGTGCAGATGAGCGATGACATGCTCGAGCGACTCCTTTCCTGCATGGGATATCGCCTGGAAGTGGTCCGGCGGCCAGTCAAGAGCGACCTGCGCCGTTCGCCGGAACGCTCGTGGCGCCTGCACCGCCAGCTCTCAACGCACCTGAGTCCTTCGACGTTTCAGCAGTGGCGACCGACGATACTTCGGAACGTGAGACGGTTGCGTCTCAACGTCAAGGGGCAGCCCCACCTGCGCAACCTCGACCGGTGGCAGGACCTGATCGAACGCGGTGACCACTCGGGCCTGCGACGTGTCCTGACCGGGCTCGACATCGACTCGGTAGAGATGCGCGAGGTCTCGCCGATGGGTGGACTGCTCTCACAGGGCGAACGCTCCGAGATCCTTGGGTTGGCGCTCTGATGCGGCGAGACCAGCTCGAGCACGCCATCAGGACCGCCTGCCAGATCATCGGGCAGCCGGCCGTGATCGTGGTGGGGTCCCAGTCCATTCTCGGCACCTATCGGGAGGAGGACCTCCCAGCCGAGGCTACGATGTCCGTCGAGGTCGACATCCTTCCGATCGCCGATAACAACACGGAGACCGCCCGTCTGGCTGACCTGATCGAGGGCGTCGCCGGTGAGTTCTCGCCGTTTGAGGAACTCCACGGCTTCAGTATCGACGGGGTCGACCTGGAGACCTCTGTGCTGCCAGATCGCTGGCGCGAGCGGCTCATCAAGGTGCAGAACGCCAACACGGCTGCGCCTTCGGGCGAGCCGATGTTCACCGGATGGTGTCTGGACAAGGAGGACCTCTGCGTCGCCAAGCTGTGCGCACTCCGGGAGAAGGACCAGAACTTCGTCGCAGCACTGCTCGACGCTCGATTGGCCGATATCGCCGTGATCACCGAGCGACTCGCGACCGTTCCTGGCCGGCACCAGCTGGCCGCCGAGCGCGCGATCGCCTGGCTGGGGTCGCGCATGCGATGAGTCCGGCTCGCGTCGT
>JACMPC010000168.1 GCA_014377705.1 Dermatophilaceae bacterium | reverse complement strand
GTCACCCACGAGCACGTGGTGGCTCCAGCAGGCAGGCGATCATCGGAGACTCGGTGTGGTCCGAGAAAACTTCGTCTCCACCTCCTGACCGACTGGCCCCGGGGAGAAACCTGGAACCGCAGCGATTGACTCTGTGGGGTCCGAATCCGCCAGCCAGTCGATGGATCGCGGCTTTGGCGTGGATCTGGGTGCCGAGGACGTGGACTCCGGTGCTGATCGCGCCATGCGGTCGTAGGTGCGCACGGTCGAGTCGGTGAGGAAGTCGACGTGCTGCCGGCAGATGTGCATCGTGGCTGCCTCCTCGCCTAGAAACTCTGCTCGACGCTCCGGCCCACGGAGAGTCGGTTGGCCTTGCGTGGGCGGCGTACAGCGACAGCGCTGGGGCGCCCGACCGGTGAAGGTCGAGCGCCCCAGGCCAGGCTTCGGGTCACGCCCCAAGGGCGGGCGTGCCGTTCAGATGTGCCTCAGAGCAGGCCGTTGAGCGCGCCGCCGAGGGAGGAGTCCGAGTCCGAGTCGGAATCGTTGTCCTCGGTGGTGGTCTCCTCGGAGCTGTTGTCCTTCGTGGAGCTGTCGGAGCTGTCCGAGCTGGGGTTGCCCGAGCCGTTGCCCGTCTCGTTGCCGTTGCCGGTCTCGTTGCCGTTGCCCGTGCTGGGCGAGATGTCGGTCTCGGGGGCGACGTTGACGTCAGGCTCGACAGTGGGGTTGGTCTCGACGTTGTTGCCGGAGCCGGTCTCGTTGCCGGCGCCGTTGCCGTTCGCCGAGCCGTTGCCGGTCTCGTTGCCGGTCACGCCACCGAGGTCGAAGCCGTTGTCGCCGAAGAAGACTTCGCGGATTCCCTCAGCCTGGTTGCTGGTGGTCTGCGAGGTGGTCTCGTTCGAGGTGTCCGGCTCGCCGGCGTGGGCGGCGCCAGCAAGGCCGGCACCTCCCAGGGTCAGCAGACCCGTCGTCGCGGTCACGGCAATGGACTTCGTGATGAGGTTGTGCATTCTGTCCTCCACTTTCAGTTGAGGTCGGATGTACGGGTGGTGCTCTCCAAGTTCTAATCCGCCGATCGAGGCGTTCAAGGCGTTCACGGTGTGTGCCTACTCACCCCATCCGAGGCCCATCCGATGCCCGTTCGGCTTCGAACGCGCGCCGGGAAGGGCGACCAGACACGCGCTCCCCACTTCCGCTGTCGGCAACCGAAGCAGATCGCGGTGCGCCTCGAAGCGAAGAACCGATACCGCGGCCCGGACAGCGCGCAGAACCGCCCAAACCGCCAGCGTCTCGAACCAACCGGCTGAGCACCCGCCCGACCATGGCGTGGGCAGGGCGATCGCCTATGTTCCGCACGCCGATCGATGACCGGCACGGATCGTTGAGCAGCGCGCCGTCCTGACGTCCGCCGGCTGCACCAACTGTGGTCTCTGCGACGAGCAGGTTCACTGCGGTGGTGCGTGACTTGACTTGACGATCGCGTGTCCGCGGTGCGCGCTCTCGGCCCCAGCCCGGTCACACACGCATGCCCTCAACCCGGCAAAGACTCCACCCTCGCCCCTGCAACCTCAGCGACCAACATCGATACATCAAGCTTCATGCGCGGCCGGTCGAGGTCTCGCTTGCCGACACGTGAGCATGACAGTAGAAAGTCGATTGGATCCCGTGAAGGCTCATGGTCGAAAACTGTTGCCCGCTTGCTCCAGCCTGGCATCGGCAGTAAAGCTCCGACGCCGTAGTAATGGGATCTGGCGAAGGGCAGTTCCAGTCCGTCCACGACCGCCCGAACAGGCGACCTCCACACGCTCATCTTGAGCTCAAAGCCACGCTTCCCGTAGTGCGTCAGCAGCGTCGCAGCGGTCGCGGGGCAGACGAAAATCCGGCCAAATGACCCAACGCGCCTCCCAAGCGACCGGAGCCGGCCTCGCGTTCGACAGATGGAGCCCAAAGTTGGGTGCCGAACCCTCCAACGTGAAGGCGGAGTCCGCGGCCTCGAACAAGGCGCCCAAAGGGTAAAGCGCAGGACTCCCGGAGCGGAGGCGTCCCAGCAGTAAGCCATGATCCGCAACATACGCCCGGCACCTCGCTGCCGTCACACTCCATCTTCTCTATCGGTGACCGGAACAGGATCCTCGTGCGGTGACCAAGAAACGCCGGGATTCGCATGCGATAGCGTTGCGGTGTGACGTTGAACCATGTGAGACGCGGAACCGGCACCCCGCTGTTGCTCGTGCACGGTCTGGGCGCAGGGTGGCGATCTTGGACCCCGATTATCGAGGAACTGGCGGAGCGCCGTGAGGTAATCGCTGTTGACCTACCGGGGTTCGGCGAAACGCCACCTTTGACCGGCGAGGTCTCGATCGCCACGCTGACCGACTCCGTCGCGGACTTCATCCGCGAACAGGGGCTGGACGGGGTCGCTACTGTCGGCCAATCGATGGGCGGCCGAATGGTGCTTGAGCTCGCGCGGCGGGGAGTCGGCGGCGACACCGTGGCATTAGACCCAGGCGGCTTTTGGAGCGACCGCGAGCTCTTCGTCTTCGGCGCCACGCTGCGGCCGTCGATCGCTCTGGTGCGAGGGTTGGGCGGCATGTTGCCAGCACTGCTCAGCAGCCCCGCGGGAAGGACTTTGCTGTTGGCGCAGTTATCGGCGCGGCCCTGGGCGCTCTCGCGCGAGACCGTGCTGCCGGACGTGCGCGGGCTAGCTGAATCCCCGGCGACCGGCGCCGCCATGGACGCCCTCACCAAGGGGCCTAAGCAACGGGGCGCCCCGGCAGGCACCGTGCCTGGCCGGGTCACGATCGGTTGGGGGCGTCGAGACTTGGTGACCTTGCCGAGACAGGCCGCACGTGCTGTCGAACTGTTCCCCGACGCGATGCTGCACTGGTTCGAGCGCTGTGGTCATTTTCCACAATGGGACGCACCGCACGAAGCGACCCGACTGATCCTGGACAGCACCGATTGAGGTGAGTAGCTCTGCCCCGCCGACGACAGCACACATCGCCGCAGGCGGATGCCTATACGGACGGCGCATGGATCGAAGGACGCCGCTACCCGAACCCAGTTGACGGGAACTCTGCACCCCAAGTCGAAGTCCCTGGAGCAAGTCTTCGCGAGTTCAGCCCCAAAGCCTTCTGGCTGTCTCAGCCTCTACGAAATGAGGGCCGCTGACCAGAAGAAACACCGGTGAGGAGCATTTGTCATGTCAATGGCGAGGGCCGGCTTTGGTAGGTCGCTGTTTGCTATGGGTGGGTCGACGAGTCGGACACATCGCGGACGAGCACGCGCAACTCTGGAATCACATCGGATATGAACCACGGATTTTTTGCCTGCCACCGGAACTTTAGTGGTGACGGATGAACGAGCGGGAAAAGTTCGGGAATGAATCGTCGGTAGTTGCGGACCGTGTTTGTCATCGCGTCGTGTCGAGGACAGATATTGACCTTGCGCGAACCACTCGATCAGCAGGGCGAGTCGAATGTCGGGCATCAGCGTGAGCAGCGGTGGATGCCACCGCTCAGCGAAGCCTTTCCCGGGGCGGTAGATCGCCGCTGGGCCCGTGTGCCGGGGTAGTAAAAGTCCATGGGAAGTTGGGCGAACAGGTCTACATTTCGAAACTGGTCCTCAGTGGCGCCTAACCAGTCGACCAGGCTTTTGCCGCTGGCCTCATCCCACGGCACACCAATTGTTTGCGCTCGACGCCCGGGTGCGTGTCCGATCACCGCGATCTTGGCGGTCGCAGAGGCTGCACACACGGGCTGCCATCCTCGCTGCCGCATGAGGGAGTTGTTCGCATCGTCAACGATGGACTGCCTTACCGCGTCGAGCGTGACCGCCGAGTTCAACGGAGGCCAGTGGCCTGGACTGCGGCCATATGGACTCGGCCAGAGCGGAACGGAACGTTTTCGGCTTCGAGCAGTGCCTGGGCTACTCCTTCATGGCACGACGCCGGAGTGCCGTCGGCGTGCACGACTCGCCACCATGGGACGCCATCGTCGAGCAGAGATACAGCTCGGCCGGCCTGTCGCGGTCCGATACCGAGGGTTCGTCCGATGTCGCTGTAGGTTGCGACGCTGCCCGGCGGAATCCCCGCCACGATGATGCGAACTTTCTCGATCGCATCCATGATCATCTATCTCCTGATTCGGGGTAGGTGAGTTTCTCTCCTCGTAACAGTGCGAACTCATTCAT
>JACMPC010000167.1 GCA_014377705.1 Dermatophilaceae bacterium | reverse complement strand
GTTGTACTGGGAGGAGCGCCAGGCGCCTCCACGTGGATCTTCAGGCCGCCCATGGTCGAACCGTACTCAGAGGTCCCGATCAGGCTTGGTCAGGGCCTTTCGGTCGGCCCGTCACGGCAGAGAGGGTGGCTCCCGACACCAGGTCCGCGGGGATGCCGCACGTATGACGGGGACCCGCCGCGTATGACGGGGCCCCCTCATCAGGCTTGTTCGGCCTGTTCTTCGGGTGTGGCCCGCCGGACCACGATGCAGGTCCATGCACCGACGTAGATGTGGTCGTCCTGGGCCAGCTCCCGGCGTTGGCCGGGGGGTAGCGCGTCGGTGGGCAGCGCGGCGCTGGCTGCGCCGACATAGGTGCCGTTGGAGCTCTGCAGATCTTCGACCCACCAGCGCTGCCCATCGGTGGTGAGCTGGGCCTGCCGTCTGCTAACCCCGGCGTCCGCGGCGCACTCGATCTCGGGATGGATGTTGCGACTCCTGGAAGAGCGTCCTATCAGCAGGCTCTGGGTGCGCAACGGCACGACCACCGGGAGCCCGGGAGACGGACACGGCTCGTCGCTGCGCTGTTCGGCGTACCAGTCAGGGTCGACCCAGACCTCGGCCACCCACTTGAACTCAACCGGCGGGGCGGTCGATGCCGGCAGGGAGCCCGGAGCCGCTGGATTCGCCGGTGGCGCATCCAGGTCGAGCGCGTTCGCCGGGGTCGCCGGCCGGGGCATGGTGCCCGTGGTGAAGTCGTAGCCGCACCCCTCACAGAAGAGCGCGTCCGGGGTGTTCACCAGTGCGCAGTTCGGGCAGGGCTGGGTGGAAGGAGCATCACTGCCCGCTGCTGCGGTGCTCGGAGCCGCTGCCTCAGGTGCGGCTGCGTCCGGCACGGCCGGGGCTTCGGTGTCCGGGGCACCCGGGGACTGGCCGATGGGCGCGCCGCAGATGTCGCAGTAGTCCGCTGCCTGCGACGGGTGGCCGTTCGGACAGGTGCTGGTGCTCATCGGCTGGTGCTCGATCTCTTTTTCGTCATTCGCCTGGTCGCTCTCGCTCGGTCCGGCGCTCTCACTTCTTCACGCGCGTCGTCTTGGTCGACGCGGTGTCCAGTGCCATCTCGTCCAGTTTGTCGACACTTCGGCGCAAACGCACGGTCCCGGCGTTCGGGTCGTCGATGTCGACGACCTTCCTCAGCTTGGCGGTTGCCTCGTCGTTGCCCGTCTCCGCCGCGAGCTGCACGGCCCTGCCCAGCTTGGCGGTGGCAGTGGCGTCATCACCCATGGCCTTGGCCGCCAGCCCCTCCTGGATGGCGTCGGCCAGCTCGGTCTGCCCGGTGTAGTGGGCGACCTCGGGGTTGATCCGCGTCGTCAGTGTGTCGTCGCTAGACCACATTGCCTTGACCAGCCCCTGCGCGACGATGTTGTCGCCGACCGCGAGCTGCACCCGTGCGGCGAGCTGCTCCTGGCCGATTCCCTTTGCTGCCAGCCGAACAGCGACGTGGTAGTCACGTGCCTCATCGCCCCATGAACCGGTCGGGAAGGCTCCGGTCAACGCGTTGACCTCCTGCCGGCGAGATGTCAGCTCCTCGACGGTCGGGGAGACCTGGCGGACGAACAGCACCTGGGCCCCCTGTGGCGCCCACACCCGCAGTGCCGCCGAGGCGACCCCCCGGCCCATGGACTGGCGCATCAGCGTCTCGAAGGTCGCGGCCATCTGCGCGCCGGTGGGGATGATGTCCACGGTGCCCATCAGCGCCTGGGCGATCCGGCGGACCTCGGCCACCTGCCAGGCGGATCCGACACCCCGGCAGTCGCACTGGAACCTGCCCCGGGCCGCCTCGATCTCGGCGGTCAGCTGCTCGGGCGTCTCGTGCTGGTTCTCCCCGTCGGTGAGCAGGATGGCGTGTTTCTGGGCCAGGGACGGGACCGTGGCGAAGACCCGTGCCGCCATCGTCAGCCAGGTGCCCATGGCCGTGCCGCCGTCCGCGCGGAACGACGATACGGCGCGCTTGGCGGACTGGCGGGTGGTGCTGTCCATCTGGACCATGCCCAGCTCGGCCAGCCCCACGGGGAAGGCCATCCGCGCCTCG
>JACMPC010000166.1 GCA_014377705.1 Dermatophilaceae bacterium | reverse complement strand
CAGGGCGAGCGTGCAGCGGCTTCGTCCTCGAACATGCAGGCTTCCGGGTTGTCCTGGACCTTGGCTACGGGACGTTGCCGCGGCTTCTCACCCTGCTGGGCTCGTCTTCGGGCGACGGCGCCGACGCGGTCATCGTGACCCACGCCCACCCCGATCACATGATCGACCTGCACGGACTGTTTCGCGCCCGCTGGTTCGGTGCGCGTGGTGCGCCCTCGATCCCGCTGTATGCGCCGCCAGGTGTGCTTGCGCGCGTGGAGGGTCTGGAGGAGGTCGGGGAGCAGGACCTGGTTCAGCGCGTCTTCGACTGGCACGAGCTCCCCGCAACGAGCCAACAGGTCGGGCCGTTCCAGCTCGACAGTTGGTCGCTGCCGCATTTCGTGGCCAACGCTGGTGTCCGGCTATCAGCACCCGGGCTGACCGTGGCCTACACCGGTGACACCGGACCCGACCCCGCGCTCGCTGAGCTCGGGCGCGATGCCGATCTTTACATCGTCGAGGCCACCGACCGGAACCAGCACCCCGACAGCGCCCCGGCCCCGCCCGGACCGCGGATGCACCTCACCGCTCGGGAGGCCGCCCAAACGGCTACAGCAGCCGGAGCCCGTCGTCTTCTGCTTACCCACTTCTGGCCGGGCATCGACCGAGACAACTCACATGCAGCCGCGACCGCGAGCTTCACCGGTGAGGTTCTCATCGCCGACGAGGGTCTCGAGATCGCCCTGCCCTGACCCACGCACCTTGGCCGCAGCGGCGGCAGACAAAAGTCTTGTCAGGGATCCGTCCAGGAACACTCAGTTTTTCACAAGCGCGGTCCGCGCAAGCAGCGATCGCCACGCCACGCCACGCCCCGTTTCTCATCGAATTCGCAGAGTCCCACAAGCGCCAGTGAACTCTTCAGAGTCGAACCCACCATCGACGAGCATCGCGACTACAGAACGAAGAAGTAGCCAAGCCCGCCTGTGTATCCCTAGTCAGCTTTGCGAGCTCCGCGCCGAGAGGGATCGGAAAAGCCACACTCTCCGACCTCGCCGGTTGGCCCGGAAGCCGGGCGGTCTACGGGAGGGCGATGCACCTGCTGGTGGTCGTGACGGGGAGCTCGTCGCCGTAGCCGACAGTGGTGATGGTGGTCATCGCCCGCCATAGGGAGTCGCCAAACGGCTGAATCGGTCCGTTCCCGCCGCGTTCGGCGTCGAGCACGGCAAGCGATGAGACGAACACCACAAGGGCGACCGAGCCGGCGAGGTAGAGCCCGATCCGGCGCGCAAGGAGTGTCCGGCGAGGAACGCGACGGTCAGGACCGTCGGGGGAATATCGAGGACACGTTCCCATCGGCAGAGCCGGGTCGTGGGCATCTATGGCTGGAAGCGGAACGAGAGTCCCTTGGCGATGCGGATGCTGCCGCGATCGCGGGAGCTGACAGCCACACGACCTGCCTTCTCGGGGGCGGACGCGCTGGATCTGCTGACGTCGAGCGTTGTGCCCCGACCGATGCGCTTGCGGCGTCGGAAGGTGAATCCTATGTCTCGCACCATAGTCCGTGGGCGGCGTGGGGTCTGGCGTATCACGCCTCACCGCCTCGGCTTGAGCTTGTGAGCGGGAAACCAGCCGATCTGCGACGAGTCGCTGTAGCGCTGTTCGCGGCTGGGGATGACGTAGACGACCTGCGCCTCGAAGCCGTTGGCCACGCGCCGCCAGCCGATCACGAGGCCCGGGTACTCCGGGCACGGATGGCTCGTGAGGTTCGAGAGATTCAGCCACACGTGATAGACCGGCGGATCGGTCGGGGTCTCCACGGCAAGAGGGTCGGTCGTGGCGATCGGCCTGCCCGTCCTGCTCCCGTCCGGATTCACCTCGACAGGATACGTTCTATCGAACACGTGTTCTAGTCCAGTCGGAGGTGGCCTCGCGGGTAGGGATATGTGACGCGTGGACGCAGATGTGACAACCTTCGTGGCACGGGCCCGTCGGGGGAGCCGTGCTCTCCATCAGACGGGTGCTGATCATGTCGAGCAGCAACATCCTTGCCAGACCTCTTGTGCCGATGCTCGTGCTGGCGGCGGTACTGCTCAGCGCCTGCAGCGTTGGCTCGACGGGGGAGAGGGGTGAGTCGACGTCGAAGGCGTCTGCCTGCTCGACCTTGGTCGGCACCGCCGGCAAGGGTGGGGCGGCGGACGAGGCGCTGGCCCTGGCCGCCGGTGGCGGCAACATCCCGGCGTCGGATCGCGACAGCGCCGAAGCGATCCAGACCACCCTCCTCGCCATCGTCAGCAGCGGTCCCGCAGCCCTGCAGGACCCGGCCGGCGAGCTGGTCGACCTGCTGGTCGATCCGGCGGCCTACAGCTCCGGCGGCTCTCTCAGCGACGATGTCCAAGCTGCGGCCGACACGATTCGGGAGCAGTGTGGCGGCGACTGAATCAGGCGTCTGACGCTGATCCGTTACACGATCGATGAGTCCCGAGGGTCCTAGAAAAAGAAATCCAAAGGTCCCCAATCCTCTCAATTCCTCCTTTCGAAATGTTCTCGACGCTACGGTCGTGTGTGAAGAATAAATTACCGGTGAGCCGCATCACATCAATTTAGAAGTGCGGCGCAACAAATCGGATGACAGGATTTGTTCGAGCAACTCGGAGTTACAGAACCTCAGAATTACATGAGAGTGATGCCACCACCCCGGTTCAGCTCTCCGCTACCCAGGGAGACGTTTGTGAACGTGAATGCGATGTGCGAGGCCGCGACGCACGCCGACATGCCACTGTCGGAGCTCGACGACAACGACCTGGTCCTCCTGACCCGCCAAGGGAGCGAAGAGGCCTACGCGGCCCTCTACACCCGTTACGTCTACGCCGCCCGGCGCCTTGCACGTCACCTCGGTCAGCGCGAGGAGTCCGAGGACGTCGTCGCCGACTCCTTCGCTCAGATCCTCGACCTGCTGCAACGCGGCAAGGGTCCGGACAGGGCCTTCCGCTCTTATCTGTTCACCACCATCCGCCACGAGTCAGGCCGACGTGCCAAGGCGAACAAGCGGGTCATGCCCACAGATGACCAGTCACAGATCGACAGCGCCGTGCCGTTCGCAGCCGGACAGCTGGACGACTTCGAGAAGACTGCGATCCGCGCAGCGTACGAGTCGCTGCCCGAACGCTGGCGCATGGTGCTGTGGCACCTTGACGTCGAGGGACGCAAGCCGCAGGAGCTCGCGCCGCTGCTCGGTCTCAAGCCCAACTCCGTCTCGGCGCTGGTCTATCGGGCCCGGTCGGGACTGCGCGAGGCGTACCTGAGCCAGCACGTCAGGGTCGACAACGGTTCACAGGACAGCCAGTGCGCCGGCGCACGCCCGAAGATCGCGGGCCTCGTGCGTCGCACCCTCGCGATGCGCGATCAGGAGAAGGTCCACAGGCACATCGACGGATGCGCCGCCTGTATGAACATCTATCTCGACCTCAAGGACATCAACCGTGAGGTCGGTTCGGTGGCGGCCGGAAACCCCGTCGCAGTCCCCTAGGTGGCGGGCGGGGATGCTCGCCGGTCTTCATCTCGGGTGAGCAGCCGTCACTGTCCGGTGCAGGCGTCGTATGCCGCGCCGTACTCCTCGGTGTCCTGCATCGGCGCGACGTCGGGCTTCAGGATCGGGCCCCCGGTCACGGCGTAGTAGATGTCCGAGTAGGCCACCAGCGCGGT
>JACMPC010000020.1 GCA_014377705.1 Dermatophilaceae bacterium | reverse complement strand
TGCGGTTGTAACGCTCGACCTTGCCGTTCTGCCAGGGGCAGTGGGGCCGGATGAAGACGTGCTTGGCGTTGAGGTCCGTCATGGCTTTGGCGACGTCGGTGGACAGCTTGTAACTGAAGTGGTTGTCGGTCATGACGCGCTCAATGCGCGTGATTCCGAAGCTGGCGAAGTAGGCGGCGGCCCTGAGTAGGAATGCTGCGCAGGTCGGGCCCTTCTCGTCGGGGAGTATCTCGGAGTAGGCGAGCCGGCAGTGGTCGTCGACGAGTGAGTGCACGTAGTCAAACCCGATCTTTGCCCGCTTCTGAGCGCCGGTTCGGCCCATCTGGCGGCCGTGGGCCTTCCAGCCGCCGCCGTCGGGGATCTTGCCGATCTTCTTCACGTCCATGTGGACCAGCGACCCGGGATAGGGATGTTCGTAGCGGACCGCGGTGGTCTTCGAGGCCCGAATGAGCTCGCCGGTCAGCGGATCGCACTCGCGCAGATAGGGAACGTGGTGCCGGCGCAGGATCGCGGACACCGTGCGTGGCGCCAGGCCCAGCTCGGCGCCGATCCAGTCCTGCCCCCGGCGCTTCTCGTGGCGCAACTCGAGCACACGTCGCTCAGCAGTAGCCGATGCGCGACGCGGGCAGTGCAGTGGCCGTGATGACCGGTCGGCCAGACCGGCCTCGCCCTCAAGTCGGAAGCGTGCAACCCATCGATGAGCGCATTGCCGCGACACCCCGAGCTGTTTGGCGACATGAGCCACCGGACGACCATCACCGATCACCCGCTCAACGAGAAGACGACGGCCGTGCAGATTCAAACGAGCGTTAGCGTGGGCCACGAGGACCTCCTGATCGGTAGAGACGTCAGACATCTCCACTAAGCCGGGAGGTCCTCCCTTTTCACAAGACCCGGCCTGTCACCAGCGTCCCTGCCGGGTACAGCTAGCGGCGCTCTCGCTGACGTGGCCCGCGAATGGTGAGGAGTTTCTGTACTGCGTTAAAGCCGCCGGCTTCGCCGACGGCGGCGCGGCCTCCGGGCGGGCATGCGGCCTCCGGCCGGTCCCGCCCTACGCCGTGCCTCACGGCCAACGACTGGGCAACGGCACAACCCATAACGCACTCACATGTTGAACGGCCGTTCGGAGCGGGTGATCGGTAGAGTGCAGTTCGTGGCATACGAGGACTACAACGCAGCAGCACGGCTACACACAGTGCTATCTGAAGCCACTGCCGAGCGAGGGAATGGTGCGCCTGCCGTTCAAGTATGGGGAGAGATTCTCGGCATCGACTGGCCGACCGAGCAGTCCCTCATGCTTCGCGCGGGGGCCGACCTTCAGGACCTCGCGGCTGAGGTTAAGTCAACGGTCCTGGAACTGTCTGACTCTGTGAACATCGACATGGCATTGAGGCACTTCAACGAGGTGGAAGCGACTCTGGACCAGTGGTTCGGCCTGCCGAGCCTGACGATGCCCCAGTTCATGACTCCCCTTCAAGGAACGGGCCTGTACTGCGTAGAAGTCTGCGCCGACGCCCTCAAACGCTACGTGTCAGAGCCTGCACTCAGCCCCAGCGCCATCAGTCCCTTGCTTGAGAAGGTGCGTGAACTGCGCCTGGAAGTGGACCAGGCCGACGACCTCGACGATGCCACCAAGGCTTGGATCACTCAGCGACTGGTAGATATTGAGCGATCACTGCTGACATACAAAGTGACCGGCACTCGCGGGCTTGAGCGAGCGACCGACGAACTGCTTGGTGGCATGCACCGTCGTCCCGGGATGCTGACACGACTTGGAGCCAGCAAGA
This sequence comes from Dermatophilaceae bacterium, assembly GCA_014377705.1. Classification (GTDB taxonomy): domain Bacteria; phylum Actinomycetota; class Actinomycetes; order Actinomycetales; family Dermatophilaceae; genus UBA4719. Next base: position 6,772 of record JACMPC010000020.1, on the reverse strand, counting down.
CTGCCGTAGGCATCGGGCTGCTCTTGTCACTCATTCAAACGACACTCCAAGGCGTCTCTACACTCGAGCAGATATCGGCTCCGCCTCCCGCCGGCCTCGTGGTTGTCGTTGAGCAACTCGCCCCCGGAGCGAACGTCCCATCCCTGCCCGTGGCTCCCCGGGTAACACCCGACGACGGCGACGACTAACGGCCTCAGGGGGCTACCAAGGTAAGGGCAACGGACGACGGCTCGCTTCAAGGCGCTGAGGACGAGGGGAGGGGGTCGGCGTAGCCACCTTCCGCATGGCCCCCAGGCCCCCAGCTCTGAATTGGGTACGGGTTAGAACCCGTACAGGACAATGGCGGATTAGGTATCTGGAGCGCGATTGCTCGTCTCTAGAGATGCTGGGCTACCACCAGCACCGAGACTCCCACGTTCACGGCTATCCTTGGCGTGGGCTAACGATCAACGAACGATCGCTAGCGGGCACTCACGGTCAGATAGGGGCAGGTCTGACACTGTTCGCCGTGCGCTCACGCTCCCATAGTTACCATTCCCAAGCTGACAGTGCGGGTTCGATTCGCGTCACCCGCTCCATACGCCAAAAGTGTTGTTATGCATAAGAATTGGGCGTCATTTCTCAATTTTGATCGGCCCTTGACGGCATCAGAAATCACCGTTGGTGCCACTACGCGTGCCATTAGCTGAGCAGGTGGGACTGTCAGCTCATCGGTGCAAGTGGCTTGAGGGGGGCGCCAAGCTCACCATCCTCCGGATGGGCTGGATTGAGCCTTGAGGGTCTGGTCAAATGTCCATCCCCTAGAAGCAGGCGGTTTCAGCTGATCAGCCAGCGGGTGGTGGCGGTGTATTCCTGGGCTGGGCGGAGCACGCTGCTGGGAAAGTTGGGGTGGTTGGGGGCGTCAGGGTAGTTCTGGGGTTCCAGCGCGACGCCGGCGTGGTTCGGGTAGGGCTGTCCGCAGGTGCCGATCTCGGTGCCGTCGAAGTGATTGCCGCCATATAGTTGTAGCGCCGGCCGGTCGCTGTACATGACCAGGCTGAGGCCATCTTCGCCGGTGAGCCGGCAATGCTCGCGCATGCCTTGTCCATCGACCACCAGGTTGTGGTCGAAGCCGCCTTTTCGGGCGATGCCCTGGGCTACGGCGCCGTCCCGCGCCTGGCCCAGTAGCGAGCCGGACCGAAAGTCGAGAGCCGAGCCGGCGACGTCGCGGATTTCCCCGGTGGGGATGCCGTCCTTACTGGTGGGGGTGTATCGCGAGGCGTGGATGACCAGCCGGTGCCGGTCGGTGGCGCCCGAGCCTTCGCCGTTGAGGTTGAAGTATGGGTGTGTGGTCAGGTTCACCACGGTGGTGGCTGTGGTGGTGGCGTGGTACGAGACTTGAGCGCCGCCGGGGATGAGCTGGTAGCAGGTCCTCACCGTCAGCTCGCCTGGGAAGCCCTGGTCGCCGTCGGCGCTGAGCAGTGTCAGCTCCACCCAGTCCGCGCCGTGTCCAGTCACCTCCCACATGCGGGTGTGGAAGCCTCCGCTACCGCCGTGCAGCTGGTTCGGCGCCTCGTTGGCGTCGAGGGGGTACTCGACGCCAGCGAGGGTGAATCGGGCGTGGCTAATCCGGTTGGCGTACCGCCCGATGCTCATCCCGAGCTTGCCGCGGGCGGTCCGGTAGCCGTCGGGGTCCAGATAACCGAGCACGATGTTGCGCCAGGAGCCGTCGGCCAGTCGTACCTCGAAGCGGTGCAGGCTGGCGCCCAGGGGAAAGATCTCGATCCGGACGGAGTCGTTGACCAGGCGAATCAGCGAATCGTTCATGAACACGGCTACGCCCGGGGTGGTTCGATCACTTTGAGGATCGCGTCAACGTCTTCGCTGCCCCAGCCGTGGCTGTGGGCCGCCGCCAGCTGGGAGAGTCCGGCGGCGCCGAGGGGGACCGGAAGTCCTCTCCGCGCGGCCACGTCGATTGCCAGCCGCACGTCTTTCAGGGCCAGGTCGACGGCGAAGCGGGTGTCGAAGTCGCCGTTGATCATCAGCGGCAACCTGATGTCGGCCTGGTAGGACCAGGCGCCTGTGTCACGCAGGGCGTCGACGAAGTCGTCGTCACCGACATCGCATCGTCGACACAGCGCGTAACCCTCGGCCAGCACCGCCAGGTTGGCCATGCCGACCATGTTTGAGACGATTTTGAAGGTGGTCGCCGCTTCGACCGTACCGAGGTAGTGGATGCCGTCGCCGATGCAGGCGAAAACCGGTGCCAGCTCGTCGAGAAGATCTTTGTCACAGCCGACGAACAGCGGCAGCGTGCCCGCCTCTGCCTGAACGGGGCCCTTGCCAAGCGGGCAGGCAACGAACCGCCGGCCGCCGACGCTGAGCAGGTCTTCCAGCTTTCGGCCGGTGCCGGGGTCGATGGTGGAGACGTCCATCCAGATCGCTTCTGGCGCCGACGCCTTGAGGTTGTCTTGGACGACGGAGTAGACCGTTTCGGGCAGGGGCAGGCTGGTGATCACCAGATCGGCGCCTGCCACCGCCTCGGAGACCGACCCGGCTGCCTGGGCGCCGGCCTCGACGCAGCGTTGTACCCGGTTGGGGTCGAAGTCGAAGACCGTCACCGAGAAGGAGCCGTCGGATGCGAGGTTCCGGGCGATACCGCCGCCCATCATGCCGGCGCCGATCACCGCGATTGAGTGGATCATGTGATGAGCCTTTCTGTTGTCGTGCTAGAGGGTTGATACACCCTGGATCACCGTGGCCAGAGACCCGATGCAGGCGATGGCGAAGACGGCCTTCTTCGCGATGGATTCGTTGATGGTTGTGCCGAGGCGGTTGCCGATCACGATGCCTGCCACCGAGGAGCCGGCCGCCACCGCCCATCCTGCCGCCGGGAGGTCAGGGGTGCCCCGGGCGAGCAAGGACAAGACGTTCAGACCGGCGAAGTACAGCTGGACGGTTGCTAGGTACTCCCGGTAGTCCCAGTCGGTGGAGTTGGCGTAGATGACGATGGGCGGCCCGCCCACCCCCGCGGTCACGTTCATGAATCCGGACAGGGCGCCGGCGATTCCGGTGCCTCGCGCTCCCACAAACAGGCTGCTTCTGCGCAGGAATGCGATGGAGCCCAGGGCTACGAGGGTAAGGGTGCCGATGAGAATTCCGAGCCAGCTGGCCGGCAGCGACTTTGCGATCAGCGTCCCGGGGACTAGCCCGATGCATGAGCTCAGCAGCAGCAGGATCGCCAAGCGGATGTTGATGTCGGACCACAGGGTGATCGCACTGGCCAGGCACACCCCGAGCCCGACCACCTGGAGGGTCTGGACGCCGGTCACGCTGCCCAGCAGGAGTACCAGAAAGGGGGATGCGACCAGTGCCAGCCCCATTCCGGTGACACGCTGGATGAGAGAGCCGAAGAACAAGACGACACCGACACCGACGAGGGTGATCATGTCCACCAGACCTCCGGGGTGGCTGGGTATGGGTCGCTCTGCGGCGCCCGAGCGATCCCCACGCCAACGGCTGTCAGGCGCCAGGGGAAAGGTCGCGAGAGCGGGGGGGATCACCCATGGCGGACGACTTCGGCGATGCTTGCCGGACCGTCGAACCCCTCGAGGCTGTCGATCGCCGCCTGGGACACCTCACCCCACACGTGCACGGTCCACGGCTGCCCGAGGAGGTCGTCGGTGTTTCGGGTCTCTGGGGTGACCTCGACGCGTGGCACGACGCCGCCGGAGCGGACGAAGACCGGCATGTCTTCGATCGAGACCTGACGCTCGATGAACGTCGGGCCTTCGAAGCGCTCGTCGGTGAAGAAGTCGTACCAAGTTCCGGCCGGCAGGTATATCGTCCTGGTCACCGGCGCCATCCCGTCGTCCATCACCGGCGCGACGAGGATGTCAGGGCCGAGCAGGTACTCGTCGTCGACGTCGAGCGCGACCCGGTCCTGCGCGTACTGAAGGCACAGCGGGCGGATGAACGGGATCCCGTCGGCCTCAACCTCGCCGCCCACCTGCCACAGGTAGGGCAGCAGGGAGTAGCGCAGCCGGATCCAGTCACGGCAGACGCGAAGCGCGTCCGACCCGAACTCCCACGGCTCCCGGGGCCTGAGGCCGTGCGCCCTCATCAGAGGGGACAGTGCGCCGAACTGGGTCCAGCGGATGTACAGCCCTGGGGTGAGCTCCGGACCGTAGAAGCCGCCGATGTCATGGCTCCAGAAGCCCGGCGCGGAGGTCGCATACGACAGGCCGCCGCGCAGTGTCGCCTGCATCCCCACCACCGTGGACTCTGCGTCGCCGCCCCACTGGCCCGGATAGCGTTGGGAGCCGGCCCAGCCGCTACGCCCCCAAACCAACGGTGTGCGCCCCGTGAGCTTGCCGATGATGTCGGAGAACAGGCCGTTGTAGCGCAGCGGGTACAGGTTGTGGATGTAGTTGCCGGGCGTCCCGTCAGCGGCGGCGGCCCCTGAGGGGCAGCCTTCGCCGAAGTCTGTCTTGATGACGGCCAGGCCGTCGTCGAAGAACGGCCGTTGCTTGTCCGTGATCCACTGCGCGGTGGCCGAGTTGGTGACGTCGAACAGTGCCCGTATCCGCCCGTCGGGAGTCGGAGTGCCCTGGATCTCGGCCGGCCGGCCGTCCGGCATCCGCAGCAGGTGACCGCCCTCGTCGGCTTCCTTGAAGATCGGCGAGGCCGGGTCGAGGTAGGGCAACTGCCACATCGACAGCCGGAACCCGAGTGAGCGGAGGTCTTCGATGAAGGTGCGGCGGTCGCCGAAGCGGTCGCTGTTCCAGATAAAGTCAGTGTTCAGGCGGTCGACGATCAGCCAGTCCGGGTCGAGGTGGAGCACGTCAGCTGGCACCTGGTGCTGCCGCAGGGTGCGGCCGACGGAAAGCATCTCGGTGTCGCTGTGGTAGCGGCACCGTCCCATCCAGTACCCGAACGCCCACAACGGTGGTCGCTGGGCCCGGCCGGTCAGCGCCGTGTAGTCGCGTAACCGCTGTGTGAGGGTGGGTGCGGCGAACAGGATCACGTCCAAGCCGGTATCGTCCAGCGTGATCCCCAGCACGCTGGGCCGCCGGTGGCCGACGTCGGCGGTGAGGGTCGCCCCGGTGTTGACGAAGGCGGAATAGCCTGCGGTGGAGTGCCACAGGGGCACCGGCTTGTAGGTCAGGCCGGTGCCGGTCCCGAGCGCGTCATTGACCTTCAGGACGAGCTCCTGCCCGCTCTTCTCGAATCGGGAGAACTGCTCGCCGAAGCCGAAGATCTTCTCGCCGACGCCCATCTCGAGGTTGAGACTGATGCCGCCGTTCTGCACGATCACGGGCGGCGCCATCGGGAAGCCGGCCACCTGGCGGAGCCGTTCCCCGGTCCTCAGCAGCTGGACCTCGTCGCGGTACAGAGCCAGGGTCAGGGGCGACTTGCCGATCCGCAGCGTGCAGCCGGCCAGGCGAACCTCGAACGCATCGCCGGTGTTCCGCAGCTCGGTGTCCTGGACGCCGTTGGTCGCGGCGACCATGATGCCGGGCCACACCTCAGACTCACGCCACATCTGGTGCTCGGCTGGGGCAATCGACACCCGGACGCTCTGCGGCCCGAGAGTCACGACCCGACACCGGTACTCGATCTGGTCGAGGCCCGGAAGCTGCAAGTCCTTGGGCAGGTTAGGCATCGTGGTCTCGATGCCCTGCTTCTCCGCAGACTCACCGGTCAACCAGCCGGGTGTGCCCGGCAGCGACCTCGCCGCCATACCGGTCACCAGGAAGTCGACGCCGTGCTCGGTCTCGGTGACGTTGCCGACGTACTTGAGAAGGTAGGGCTCGGTCTCGGGCTCGGTCTGGGTGGGGATCATGTCTCGTCCAACCGGGTTCCAGTCAGATCAGTGGCGTCGGTGAGATCACCGGTTTCCCCATGTGTGCGGCGACCGGGCAGCTCCCGCTGAATCTCCACACAACGTTCGTCTGTCAGGTTGTAGATGAACCAGATGGACGCGCTCGCCAGAACACACATGGCCAACGGGTAGAGGAACATCAGTGCCCGAATGCCGAACAGGGCGGATTCGGATTGTTGGGCCGCGTTGGGAACGTAGGCGACCAGGGCCAGCACCACGCCCGGTATGAAGCCGGCGATCGCCTGGGACATCTTGCGGAACCAGGTGAACGCCGAGTAGGTGAGCGCTTCGCTGCGGATGCCGGTCTTCCACTCCCCGTACTCCACGGTGTCGGCCACCATGGCCCAGTTCAGGCTGTTGGGCAGCGCGCTGCCGAAGAAGGTAAAGGACGACAGGATCACCAACGACACCGTGTCATCCACCACGAAGAAGGCGAGGAAGTCGGCGACGAACCAGATGCCACACCCGAGGACGTAGGTCTGACGCTTGCCGATGCGTTTGGTCAGCCAAGGGGTCACCGCGACCCCGGGGAACACGCAGGCGATGGAGAACAGCCCGATGAACGACAGCGCCCAGGTGTCGCCCAGGTTGTACTCGGTGAAGAATACCTGCACCGCCAGACGCACGTTGAAGGCGGAGAAGATGGCCAGGTTCGCAGCGCACAAGCCCAGCAGCGGTCGGTTGGAGAACAGCAGGCGGTACTGCCTGGACAGCGGCACCCTGATGTGGGCTTTCGCTTCACCCTGTGAGGTGCCCAGGAATCGTTCCTGGACGTTGGCGTACATCACGTAGATCATCACCGTCCCGGCGATGGCGAACACGGTGACGGCGACGGTGTAGCCCTGGGCCTGGTCGTCGAAGGCCTTCACGATCGGCATGAACAACACCGTCGACAGCAGCAGGCCGAGC
>JACMPC010000165.1 GCA_014377705.1 Dermatophilaceae bacterium | reverse complement strand
CGAGTGCCACTATTGAATCCCGACTCATGTGCTGCTCGGTCGAGCAGCGGGACTGACAGAGGACAAGCTTGCACACCTGGGTGACGACCCCCTGCCGGAGGGGGTGTACGAGCCGGACGAGGCGGCCATCGTCCGCTACGCCCAACGCTCGACCCGAATGGACGTGATCGACGAGCAGACGTACGGGGATCTGGCCGCGCACTTCACCACCGAGCAGCAGATCGAGATTTGCTTCACCGTGGGGCTGTCCAACCTCATCAACCGCTTTCACGCCACCTTCCTCACCGAGGTCGACCCCCAGACGCAGGAGTTGCTGGCACCGAGTTGCCCGCTGTCCTACCCGCCGACACCACCGAGCTGAGCAACAACCGCAGCGCCACCACCAACCTCCTGGCCCCGTGCCCGGTCGTTGTTTCGCTGCCCACAGGCAGCAGAGCTGCCCGGCACCAACCGGGTGTTCCGGGGCGACGAGACCCGCTCGCGATGGCATGACACGGGGTGCCCTAAGCCGAACCGGCTTCGCCGCCCGTTCCAGTCCCTTGCCCGCACCGACGTCGCCGCGGCGCAGGAGACACCGTCCCGATCGACGATCGGCTTGCGGGCCGTCGTCAGTCAGCGTGGCCGACTTCCGGCCCTGAGCGTTGCAGCGATCGCGCTGATGTCGTCGAGCCCACCGGCAGCCACGTTCATCACCAGGTCGTAGGCCTCGTCGTTGGTCAGCGTCAGGCGCCGCCCGTTGACACCGAGGAACGCGATCGTCCCCGCCAGTGCCAGGCGCTTGTTCCCGTCGACCAACGCGTGGTTGTTGGCAACCGAGTGCAGCAGGGCCGCAGCCTCCTCCTCCAGCTCGGGATAGGCATCGCTGCCGAACGCTGTGGCCTGCGGCCTTGCCAGCGCCGACTGCAGCAGTCCGTAGTCGCGCACTCCGACGTCGCCCGGCAAGGTCCGCTCGGCCACATGCAGGAGGTCGGCCAAGGTCAGGTAGATCACTGACCGAGCCGCTCCAGCGCCTCCGCGTACCGAGGCAGCTCCTCGTCGAGCACCGAGTCGAGCAGCTCAGCGCGACTGTGGTTCTCCACGTACTCACGGACCGCCTGCCGCGCCACGTCCTGCATCGATCGGGACTCACGCTCAGCACGACGCCGCAACGCCTCAGACTCCTGATCGGTGAGTCGCAGTGTCATGGGCACGCCTCGATGGTATCACTAGTGACACCAATTCGTCCCGATCGGCGACAATCCGCCCACGGCGGCGGGTGCTGTCGTCGACTGGGTCGAGCCCCTCAATCGGTGTTGTCGAGGATCAGCTGGGTCGCTTCGAGCGGTGCGTCCCACTGTGGAAAGTGACCACATCGGTCGAACCAGTGCAGCACCGCGTCGGGGAACAGCTCCTTCGCGCGCGCGGCCTGCCTCGGCACGGTCACCAAGTCACGGCGCCCCCACCCGATCGTGACCCGCCCGGGCACTGAGCCAGCCGGGGCTCCCTGTTGCTTAGGCCCCTTGGTCAGCGCATCCATGGCAGCGCCAATCGCCGGGGAGTCGACCAGCCCGCGCACGTCGGGCAGCACCGTGTCGCGGGAGAGCGCCCAAGGCCGCGCCGACAACTGCGACAACAACAGAGTCCTACCCACAGAGCTCCCGAGCAGAGAGGGCAACACGCCTCGCAGCGCTCGGACCACAGCGATCGACGGCCGCAGCGTGGCGCCGAAGACGACCAGCTCGCGGTCGCTCCAGAAGCCGCCCGGATCCAACGCCACGGTGTCGCCACCGACTCCCCGCCGCGCGAGCTCGAGCACCATGCGGCCGCCCATCGACTGGCCCACCGTCGAGATCCCGTCCAGCCCCTGCTCGCGGATGAAGTCCGCGACGGAGTCGACCAACGTCGCGATCGAGACCTCCCCGCGCAACGACGGCGTCTCACCGAACCCCGGTAGGTCGACAGCGATGACCTCACGGCGCTCAGCCAGGCCGTCTAGGATCGGAGCCCAGGATCGCCACCCTGCGCCCAGACCATGCACCAGCAACAGCGGACTGCCGCTTCCGCGTCGAACATGGTTCAACGTCACCCCCGAAACGCTATCTCACACCGATCCAACGGGAATGGTCACCGCAAGCGGATCCCCTGCGGGACGGTTCGTCCCGTCCGGCCCGCGGCCGGCCGAGCTGACCGCATCGGGTTTGCTTACCGGTCGCCTGGTTGTCGGGTGGTG
>JACMPC010000164.1 GCA_014377705.1 Dermatophilaceae bacterium | reverse complement strand
TCGTCTTCCTGACCACCGATGGAGGCACGATCTAGCCATAGGACTCGAGATCCAGGTTTGAGTGAGTGCTCATCCATCGGCGGCTACCAGGCACCGAGCCTTTCATGCTGTCGACCCGGTAACCCCCATTAGGTTTGCGGGGGGAGTGAAAAAATGCGTGTTGAACTTGTGGGGATGAGCCGGGGCGGGCAGCATCATAGGTGCCCTCGTCCCCACCGGGGTCTGGCCGAGCGCGGAGGTGGCGGTGAACGCGGTAGTCGAACTCACCCGCGACGCTTACGACGCTGTCGTCATGGACCTGGACGGCGTTGTGACAGATACCGCGTCGCTGCATGAGATGGCCTGGAAGCGGATGTTCGACGGGTTTCTGGCCACCCACCCGTCGGCGCGGGGGGAGGAGCACCGGCCGTTCGAGAATGACGACTACCGGCGCTTCGTCGACGGTATGCCGCGCTTCGACGGTGCGGCAGGCTTCCTGACCTCTCGTGGCATCGCCCTGCCGGACGCGGAGGTTGGCGCTCTGGCCGCTCAGAAGGATCGCGATTTCCAGGACCTCCTCGAGCAGGAGGGTGCCAAGCTCCTGCCCGGCTCCGTTTCCCTGCTGACCGCCCTGCGCCGGGCAGGATTCCGGACCGCGATCGTGTCCGCAAGCCGCAACTGCAGTGCGGTGCTGGGCAGGGCCGGCCTCACTGACTTCTTCGACGCCAGCGTCGACGGTGTCATCGCCGCCGAGCTTGGGCTGCCCGGCAAGCCGGATCCGGCGGTCTACCTCGAGGCAGCCGGCAGGCTTCGTGCCTCACCGGAGAGGTCCGTGGTCGTCGAGGATGCGCTGGCAGGGGTCGAGGCCGGACGGCGGGGCGGCTTCGGCCTGGTCGTGGGGGTGGACCGGGACGGGCACGGGCAGGAGCTGCTGGACCACGGCGCGGACGTCATCGTCCCCGATCTGGCAGGGATGGACGTCGTAGCGGGGCCCACGGCGGAGGGCCGGTCGCAGTGAGCGAATGGGTCCTCGCCTATGAGGGTTTCGACTCGGCGCACGAGGGCTTGCGCGAGGCTCTGTGCACCCTCGGCAACGGGTACCTCGCCACCCGCGGGGCCGCACCCGAGTCGTGGGCGGACGGGGTGCACTACCCGGGCACCTACGTCGCGGGTTGCTGGAACCGGCTGAGGGACGAGGTCATCGGACAGCCCATCGACAACGAGAGCATGGTGAACCTGCCCAACTGGCTTCCGGTCACCATCGCCCTTGACGGTGGCGAATGGCTCGACCTTGAGCAGGTAGAGGTGCTGACCCAGCGTCAGGAGCTCGACCTGCGGCGCGGGATCCTCACCCGGTGGCTTCGGTTCCAGGACACTCAGGGTCGGATCACGGCGCTCACCCAGCGGCGTTTCGTGCACATGCAGCGGTCGCACCTGGCTGCGCTGGAGACAGCCGTCACCGCGGAGAACTGGTCGGGCCCGCTGCGGATCCGCACGGGCATCGACGGGACCGTCCAGAACGCCGGCGTGGACCGCTACCGGAAGCTGGCCAGCGATCATCTCCTGCCGATCACGCAGGGATCGGCCAGTCCGGACACCCTGGTGCTGGCTGTTGAGACCAGCCAGTCCCGGATCAGGATCGCCACCGCGGCGCGCACCATAGTGAGGTGCGCCGGCGAGCTGTGCGACGCGCCACGGCGGGTGCGGACCGAGCCGGGTCTGGTCATGGAGGAGCTGGAGGTCGAGGTCAAAGCCGGTCAGGTGGTCTCGGTGGAGAAGGTGGTGGCCCTGCACACAGGACGCGACTGGGCCGTCTCCGAGCCGGCTGAGGCGGTGGTCTCGGAGCTGGGGCGCGCACCCGGGTTCGACGAGCTGCTCGACGAGCACACCCTGGCCTGGGCGCAGCTGTGGGAGAGGTTTCACACCTCGCTGGAGGACGACCATCAGGCCGGTCTGCAGGCGTCGCTCACCATCCGCCTGTATCTCTTTCACCTGCTTCAGACCCTGTCCGCGCACACCCTCGAGGCGGATGCCGGGGTCCCGGCCCGCGGTCTGCACGGCGAGGCCTACCGCGGGCACATCTTCTGGGACGAGCTCTTCGTTCTGCCGGTGCTGACCCTGCGGGCTCCCGGGCTCACCCGGGCACTGATGAGATACCGGTTCCGGCGCTTGCCCGCCGCCCGCGATGCGGCGCTGGCCTGCGGCCTGACCGGCGCGCTATACCCCTGGCAGTCGGGCAGCGACGGCAGTGAGGTGAGCCAGCTGATCCACCTCAACCCGATGTCGGGGCGGTGGCTGCCGGACGTCAGCCGGCTGCAGCGGCATGCGGGCCTGGCGGTGGCCTTCACCACGTGGCACTACTTCGAGGCGACCGGCGACCTGGCCTTCCTGCAGGAAGAGGGCGCCGAGATGATCCTGGAGATAGCCCGCTACTGGGCATCCCTGGCGACGTTCGACCCTGGCCTGGATCGCTATGTCATCAGGGGGGTGATGGGACCCGACGAGTTCCACACCGGGTACCCGGACGCCGAGGATGCGGGAGTCGACAACAACGCCTACACGAATGTCATGGCAGTCTGGGTGCTACGGCGGGCGCTGGACGTCCTGGAGGCTCTGCCGGTCCGGCGGCGGGTGGAGCTCACCGAGAGCCTCGCCCTGCGTCGAGGCGAGGTGAAGCTGTGGCAGCAGATGATCACCAAGATGTTCGTCCCCTTCCACAGCGGGGTCATCAGCCAGTTCGAGGGGTATGAGGAGCTGGAAGAGCTTGACTGGGAGGCCTACCGGCAGAAGTACGGCAACATCCAGCGCCTTGACCGGATCCTTGAGGCCGAGGGCCGGTCGGTCAATGCGTACCAGGCCTCCAAGCAGCCCGACGTCCTCATGCTGTTCTACCTGCTCTCCGCTGACGAGCTGCGGGACGTGCTCGGCGACCTCGGCTACCCGCTGGAGCCGGAGGTCATCCCCAGGACCATCGAGTACTACCTCAGCCGCACCTCACACGGCTCCACGCTCAGTGCGCTGGTCCACTCCTGGGTGCTCGCCAGGGCCCACCGGGATCAGTCGCTGGAGTATTTCAAGCTCCTGCTGGAGAGTGACGTCGCCGACATCCAGGGCGGCACGACAGAGGAGGGCATCCACCTGGCCGCGATGGCGGGGTGCGTCGACCTCCTGCAACGATGCTTCACCGGGCTGGAGACCCGCGGCGGCGTGCTGAGGTTCAACCCGCAGTGGCCCAGGCAGCTCGGCACCTTCACCTGCCGGCTGCGGTTCCGTGAGAACGACATCATCTTGCGGATCAGCAGCGAACGCCTTCGGGTCAGCGCGGTGTCCGGGGCCGTTCCCGAGATCCAGGTCGCCTGCAACGAGCAGTGGCTCACCCTGCGTCCGGGGGAGACGGTGGAGTTCGACCTGCAGCCGGACTGAGGGTGGCGAGCCGGATCAGGACCAGCGGGCTGTCCGGCGGTATGTCGAGGCGCGGCCACCGCCGATGGTAGGTGGCCAGGGCGGTGTCGTAGCCCGGTTCCCCCGTATTCAGCAGTATGCCGTCTCCGTGTTGCCACTGCCGGCGCAGGAGGACCTCGACCGGTGCCAGGGCGGCCAGGTTGCGATGCCAGCGTCGTCCCCCCGGCCGGCCCGTCACGACCACCACGGGGCTGTCGGCGTCGGCATACTGCACGGCCAGCTCCAAGGTGCGGCCGGTTACAGTTTCCCGGACGCGCAGAACCCAGCAGCGGCCCGTCCGCCATCCGGTGGACCGCTGAGCCAAGCACGCCCAGCAGGACGTGGTTGCGAGCCGTCACGTGAGGGAAGCCGAGCAAGCCTGTTCGGCTCCTGGGCTCTCGGCTCCAAGCCACCCGCTCCGGGCTGTCTGCTCCGGCCCCCGGCTCCGGGCTCCGGGCTCCGGGCCCCCTGCTCCCGATCCCCGGTCCTCTGTCGCCGGTGAGGGGGCAGACTGTCGGCATGAGATTCCTTGAGGTGCCAGGTCTGGGTCAGGTCAGCCGGGTTGGTTTGGGTACGTGGCAGTTCGGGTCGCGGGAGTGGGGGTATGGCGAGGGCTATGCCGCCGGTGCCGCTGTCGACATCGTCGCCCGGGCCCGCGAGCTGGGGGTGACGCTGTTCGACACGGCCGAGGTCTATGGCTTCGGCAAGAGTGAGCGGATCCTGGCCGAGGCTCTGGGGACTGACCGCGATCAGGTCGTCGTGGCGAGCAAGGTGTTTCCGGTGGCCCCGTTCCCCGCCGTGGTCCGGCACCGTGCCCACGCCAGCGCCCGGCGGCTGCAGCTGGGCCGGATCCCGCTCTACCAGGTGCACCAGCCCAATCCGGTCGTGCCCGACTCGGTGATCATGCCGGGGATGCGCAGCCTGCTGCAGGCTGGCCGGATCGGCGCTGTCGGCGTGTCGAACTACTCCATGAGCCGATGGCTGCAGGCCGATGAGGCGCTGGGTCAGCCGGTCGTGAGCAACCAGGTCCAGTTCTCGCTGGCTCACCCCGGCCCTCTCGAGGACCTCGTGCCGTTCGCCGAACGGGAGAACCGCATGGTGATGGCCTATAGCCCGCTGGCGCAGGGACTTCTGGCCGGGAAGTACACCGTGGACAACCGACCCGGCGGTGTGCGCGCCGCGAACCCGCTGTTCGGCACGGAGAACCTGCGCCGGGTCGCACCATTGCTGGACACGCTGCGCCAGGTCGCCGCCGCGCATGATGTGAAGCCGGCGCAGGTGGCGCTGGCCTGGCTGCTCAGCCTGCCCCAGGTGGTGGTCATTCCCGGTGCCTCGAGCGTCGAGCAGCTCGAGTTCAACGTCGCGGCCGCTGACCTCGACCTGAACGCGCCATCTCTGGCCGCGCTCACTGAGGCAGCCAGAGCCTTCACCCCGGTCTCAGCGGCCAGCACCTTCGTCGGCGGGCTGCGGGAGAGACTCGGCATCTAGACCAGCTGGCATGTCACAGACCGCGTCGGGTCGGCTCGCTGATCAGAGCGTGATTCGGCAGGCCTCTGCGGTGCCGGGGCTGGTGGGGTGGGAGCAAGGCGCCTTGGTCCGAGCTGGTAACAGGTCCGTTCTTGGCTGTCGGTGGCGTCGTGAGAACCGCGGGCGCCCGCGACCTCGACAAAAGCCCCACCGGCGTTTGACCTCACTGAGTACGAGCTCGAACCGGCTTGACGGGATGGATGACGGGCCGCAGGGGGTGATCAGAGAGTGAGGGCCAGGCCGACGGCAAAGACCGCGTAGAAGCCGGCTGCGGCACTGAGCCTGCCAGCGGTGACCCGGTGGGTCCTCAGGTGCCACAGCAGGTAGCTGACCGAGGCCATCGTCACCGCGCCGGCCAGGACCAGCGCTGAGTCGAACAGCCATGGGGTGAAGAGGATGCCGATACCCGAAGGAACCGTGGCCTGGATCATCATCGCGCCCGAGATGTTGGCCAGGGCCAGCTGGGTCTTGCCCTGGCGCACCCAGATGATGGCGTTCATGATCTCTGGAAGCTCCGTGGCGATCGGCGACAGAAGCAGGGCGACGACCACGGCCGGCAGGCCCAGGGCGGGTCCGGCCCACTCCAGCTGTTTTACGAACAGCGCTGCGAGGCACCGAAGATGATGGCCAGGGTCGTCAGGATCTGGGCTGTCACGGCGAGGGTGGTGGGGGAGGCCCGGCGAGGCTGCAGCTTCAACGGCTCGAGGTCGTCCCCGGAGGCCTGGTCAGCGAGCGGCTACCGAAGCACTCCCGGCAGTGGCTCCCGCGGCGGTCCCGGCACTGGCCCCCGTGAAAGCCGGTACGGACATGCAGCCGGCCCCGACCGAGCCGGGCGCGGGGGCGCGGGAGTGCCTCTTGCGCCAGATGAGCATGGCCCCGGTGACGCCATAGGCGATGGTCCCGACGACCAGAGGGCCACCCATCGCCGCGCCGACCGCGATGTCGTTTCTGTGTTCGGGGCTCACGAACAGCACCGCGAGCAGCGTCACCACGCTCTCGGGCAGGGCGGTGCCGGCGGCGGCGAGGATCGTTCCGACCGCGAGGCGGCCGACCTTCATCCGGGCTCCGAGCCACTCGACCGCGTTGACGAACCACTCACAGGCAAGGTAGATGGCCACGGCGCAGCCGAGCAGCAGGAGGATGTGGGTCCTACGAGGGTGCTGCCTCTCTCCCGGGCTGCGGGTGAGGCGGGGGCCGCTGGGGCAGCGCTGACCTCGACCCGCGGCAGACACGATGGAATGACACTGGGTCGAAGGTCTCGCCCACCAACACCCATGGGTGTCGCCCCGGTGACCGGGGACACTTGTCCCGGTATGTCGATCCGCCGGCGCTAGGGGGCTACTCCCCTTCAACGTCCAGGAGCTCAACGACTTGCCCGGCCAGAGTCGAACCGGCGGTCAGGGTCAGGAAGGTTGGTGGCGGGAAGGTGGGTGGTGGCAAGGTCGGTGGCAGGAAGGTCGGTGGCAGGAAGGTAGGGGTCAGAGGTCGTTGCCCGCGTACGAGAGGTTGAAGCTCTTGTTCGTCACCGGGAAGTCGGGCACGATGGTGCCGGCCAGGGCCAGCGGCAGCGCCGGCCAGTTGAACCAGGAGGGGTCCACGATCTTGACCCGGGTCAGGGCTCCGGCGGCGTCAACCTCGACCCGGTGGACGATGGTGCCGCGCCAGCCCTCGACGATCCCGACGCCGCTGCGCACCGCATCGTGAGCGGTAGCGGCTGGCGGGGGGCCTGACGTCTGGCCTGACGAGGGGTCGGACGCCTTGCCTGGCTCCTGGGCTGACCCCTGGGCTGACTCCAGGGCCGGCACGCCTCGAAAACTGAGCTCCCCGGCGGTGCCGATCAGGTGGCTGGCAAGCTGGGTCGAGGCCGCGAACTCGCCCGCACGCAGGGTGAAACGGGCCAGGACGTCGCCGCTGGTCTTGGTGAGCTCGGTGACCGGCAGGTCGCAGGCGGGGTGGTCGATCCGCGCATCGGTGCCCACGCCGCTGGCCCGGGCGACGTAGCCGAGGCATCCGAGGTCGTGCGCCTGCTCGTGGGTGAGGACCGCGGTGCCGGTGAAGCGGTCGAGGATGATGGTGTTGTCCAGGGTGAGCTGGGCGACCTCGGCGAGGTCCTCGGCGAGCCGGGCCAGCTGTGCGACGTCAGGCAGCGAGAGCAGCCGCACGGCACCGGGGCTGATCGCACCCCGAAGCAGCCGGTGGCCGGTGGTGGCGTTGTTGATCCGCAGCAGCTCCTCGCGGATCCGCAGGGCGTGGGCGTTGGCAAGGGAGAAGCCCACGTCGTTGGCCAGCGCGCCCACGTCGGCGGCGTGGTTGTAGAGGCGTTCGAGCTCCACGACCAGGGCGCGCAGCTGCTGGGCCGGCGCGGGCATGACGATGCCGAGGGCATCCTCCACGGCGAGGCTGTGCGCCAGGGCGTGTCCGGCGGAGGTGTCGCCGCTGATCCGTTCAGCGAGGTGGATGCTCGATGACCCTGCTCCCGTCGTGCCGGTTGGCGAGGTGTCGGCCGCGGTGGCCTCGAGCCCTTCGAACAGCTTCTCCACGCCTCGGTGGGTGAACCAGAGCCGGGCCTTGAGCTTGAGGATGGTCTCCCCGACGACGGAGAAGCGGAAGTGCCCGGGCTCGATGATGCCGGCGTGGACCGGCCCCACAGGGATCTCGTAGACCCCGTCACCGACGACCGCGATGAAGGGGTAGGCCTCGCCGGCGGTGAAGGGCGGTGGCGGTCCGGCGTCGTGGCGCATCGGGTACCAGCCGGCGGGCCAGTGTGCGTGCCGGACCAGCCTGCGGGGGAGCGGGTGGTCGGTCGGCACGATGCCGTACAGGTCATGCATCTCACGTTCGAATCGTGAGGCGGGGAAGGACAATGACGCCAGCGAGGGCAGCGCGGGGTCGTCGGCGGGGACCGTGACGTGAAGCTCGACCCGGCGGTCCGGCCAGCCGGCCAGGAACAGGTAGACCACCCGCAGCGTGGCACCCTGGTCGTGAGCGGCCACCAGGCCCAGGCGGAAGCCGTCCCTGAAAAGTGCCGCGGCGTTCTCGCGGAGCTCGGACGGCTCCAGGGTCCGCGCGACGCGGTGTACGCCGGCGGCCACGCCGGAAGGCTTCAGACCGTTGGGGTTCACGTTGTCTGGGTTCAGGCTGTCTGGGTTCAGGCTGTCGGGGTTCATCGGGCGCCTCCGAGCACGGTTCCGG
>JACMPC010000163.1 GCA_014377705.1 Dermatophilaceae bacterium | reverse complement strand
TCGAACTGGCACTGTCGCCGCCACGTGTGCTGGACGTGGAGCCCGCATCCAGCTGGTTGGTGTTGTCATGGCTGTGCACCGTCACTGGGTTCCCTGATGCGTTCACTGGAGCGGAGACTCCGACAGGGGTTTGGTTACCAGATCCGATGCCGTCCTGACCCGACGTTGTCGGGGTGGCACTGGAGGTCACCGGAACGAGTCCGGTGCTGTCATCTGCCGTGGCTGACGATGCGGCGATGCCTGCGCCCAGGAGCGTGATGCCCCCGGCGAGACCGATCGCGCACAGCCCACGGCGTACGTAGGTACGCATTGTGGAGCTCCTTGCTGGTCTGAGTGAGGACCGCGACGGACGCCGCGGACCGGTCGTGTGCTCGACGTGCGAGCAGAGACCGGGCTCAGCCAGGAGACGTGCCCGGCGGGTACGCCGGACCAGCCACAGGATTGAAAACCCTCCGTGCACCGAGGGGCGAGACGCCCCCGAGGGAGGGCACGAGGAAGAGCAGGCCGACCAGCGCAAACGGTGTGGCCGACGCTAGCGAGAGGGCCGGGATGGCTGGTGCCGGCGAGGCGGGGAGGTGGAAGGGCACCGTGGCGACCCGGAGGCCAGTGGGGCCGTGTTGCGACGACGTCGCGACCCGTTGAAGCACCACGCGCGTAAGGTCTCTGGTGGCCGTCACGGGGAGGAGGGCGTCGGCCAGAGTGATCGCCACCGACCGGTGCGAGAAGCGGTCAAGCGCGACGGTCGCGGTCGTCATCCCGGAGGGCATGGAAGCGACGGCAAGCTCTCGCACGACGCCCGTCCGGTCCAGCAGCTCTAGGAACGGGGCCAGCGTTGCATGAGCCGCGGCAGCGACGGACGGTGCGAGGGCATCGCTGACGGGAGCCGCGTTCTGCTCGACGGTCCGGGTGACCAGGCCGGTCCGGGTGACGGACATCAACGCCCTCGTCACGGTGTCTGTGACCGGTGCAACGGGCGTTTTGACCGCCGAGGTCACGGGAGCGACGGTCTTCTTGACCGTCGCGATGACTGGCGCCGCGACCTCTGGCGTTGGCGCCGTCGCTGCGATCTTTTCGGCCTTCGCGAGGACCGGCCTGTCTACCGGTCGGGCTGCGTCCGACGTACCGGCCACGGTGGTTGTTACGGCGTCGAGAGTGCCGTCGGGACCGTCAGCGAATGCCGAGGAACAGGAGAGAAGTGACCAGAGGAGATACGCACCGACGAGCATCAGGGCACGAATGAGGAACCGTTGTCCTGTGGCGACAATCGGCTGGCTCGTTTCCATGTCCACTTCCCGGTGCGAGTCGACGGCGTCTGTTGGGATGTCATTCGACCGTACGTCACATGGCATCTGCCGTAAAGGTTCTAAAAGATCCCCGTGAGCGAGGCATCAACGAACACCGCAGAGGGACCGTCCCACCCACCCAGGCGAGCCGTGGGCTCCCGCGGCACCCAATCGGGCCGCCCCTAGACGAGGGTCGTGTTCACGGTGAACTCGATTGTTAGCGGCCATGAAAAACTGCCCGTAGGCGGCCATGGAATTGCCCACTGGCGGCCAGTTGAACTGCCTGGTGGTGGCCATGGGATCTGCCCACTTCTTGCCCATCTTGTCCGCGCGTTTGCGCCCGGCGGGCCCCTTCTGGGGTTTTGATGACGGTGTCTGGTCGCATCGAAATCACCCGGAAGAGGCCCTGCATTGAAGTCTGACGGAGAGATCATGGAAATTCTTGCTGCCAACGACCTGACGGGGTCGTTTCGTGCTGCCGCTGAGATTGCTGGCTGCTCACATCACACAGTCGCCGGGCATGTCGCTGCCCGCGACGCTGGACGACCGATCGCGTTATCTGCTTGTCGGGGTCGGTTCACTGATCCGTTCCTGCCCAAGATCGAGGAGTGGGTCGAAGCGTCCAAGGGCAAGATCCGTGTCGATAAGGCGCATGCCAAGCTCGTCGCGGTCGGTTACGGCGGTTCGGAACGCTCGACCCGCCGCGCGATCGCTCAGGTCCGTGCCGCGTGGCGGTTGGGTCATGTTCGGGTCCACCGGCCGTGGATCACTGAGCCAGGTCACTGGTTGCAGTACGACTTCGGTGACGGCCCGGTCATCGACGGGCGCAAGACGGTGCTGTTCGTGGCGTGGTTGGCGTGGTCCAGGTTCCGGATCGTGATCGCGTTACGTGACCGGACCGCACCGTCGGTGTTCGCGGCCCTCGTGCCCAAGGACACGAATCTGCGGCCCGAGTTCGGGTCATTTGCTGAGCTGGAGACGGCTTGCGAGTCGTTCATGGACATGGCCAACGGGCGTGAACATCGGTCAAGGGATGACAGAACACAAGGGGACAGGTTGTTGGCCACACCCGGGTCAGTAGCGCCGATCAAAACACTGACCGGCAGGACCTTGGCGATATCGGCCGGATCTTCGAAGACCACGTATCCGGCAAGGATCGAAATCGGCCAGCACTCGTCGAGTTACTGGCGTACGTCCGAGACGGCGACACCGTGCGGCTCCACTCGATGGACCGACTCGCTCGCTCCGTCTGCGATTTGGTCGCCCTGGTCACCGAGATGACCTTGGCCGGCGTGACCGTCGAGTTCGCCAAGGAGCAGCTCATCTTCAAACCAGGAACCAGTGACCCCTACGCCGAATTCCAGACGCACATCCTCGGCGCCGTCGCGCAGCTGGAACGCTCCATCATCGCCAAAGCGAAAACTCGCGGGGTCTACAAAGGCCGCAAGTCTGCAGTAACAGCTGATCAGATCGCCGAAGCCCGTGAACGGATAGCCGCGGGCGTGCCCAAAGCAGTCGTTGCACGAGACCTCGGTGTGAGCCGCCAAACCCTCTACACCGCGATCGCGGAACAGTCGGTCATGTGAGGGTGGCGAGGGCGGGGTACGTGAGAAACGGTCCTCGACTGGACGCAGTGAGGCGCTGCATTCCGCCCAGATTGACGCAGCAGTTTCATCCCAGCCAAACCCCGTTAGCGGTTCGGCTGGCACCGAAGGGCTGATGTTGCCCCCACTTCTCGTCAGGTGATCCTTGAACGTCGTGCGATGGGGCCAACAGATAGCCGGTCAAAGGGCACCGACCGCCGATGGATCCTAGATTGATACCCATGACACTTCCCGAGTCGACGAATGCTTCCCCGCAGCACTGGGACCTCGTCATCGTGGGAGCGGGTCCGGCTGGCAGCGCTGCGGCGCTTGGTGCGCTGACCGAAGCACCTGACCTGCGTGTGCTGCTGCTCGATCGTTCGGACTTTCCCCGCGACAAGGTCTGCGGGGACGGCATCGCCACGCACGCGCTTGCCGAGCTCGCGGAGATCGGGGTGCACGGCATCGATGACGGATGGCCTCCTGTGCGCCGTCTTGAGCTGGCCCTTGGCGGCACCAGCGTCTCGTCCGATCGACACCGGCTCGGGTGGGTGATTCCGCGGTCAGTGTTCGACGCACGACTGGTCGACCGGGCCACTGCGGCGGGTGCTGTGCTGCGACGCCATCGGGTGGTCGACGTGGCGTTGTCGGACAGTGCGGTGAGTATCGATGACATCGCGTTCGCGGACGTGGTCATCGGTGCGGACGGTCCCTACTCGATCCTCCGCGTCGCCGCTGGTCTGCCACCCACCGGGCGGCGCGCGCTCGCCCTGCGCGGGTACGTGCCGACCCCGGCGCAATGGGAGGGTGCCCAGGTGATCCGATTCGGGGAGCGGCGCCAGCCGTCCTACGCCTGGGCGTTCGACCGGGGCGACGGGATCTGCAATGTGGGTTACGGGGAGGTGCTCGGTATGGAGCGGCAACCGCCGACGCGTTCACTGCTGCTCGCCGAGCTCGAGGATCTGCTGCCGGGTGCCACCACCGGCGGCGATGCCTGGAAAGCCCACCAGCTGCCGCTGTCGGGCTGGCGCTGGGATCAGCCCGACGGCAACATCCTGCTCGCCGGCGATGCGTCCGGACTCGTGAACCCGATGACGGGCGAGGGCATCTACTACGCCGTGGCCACCGGCCTCCGTGCCGGCAGGGCAGCAGCATCGGCCATCCGCGCCGGCGACCCGAGGTCAGCCGGCCGAACATATCGACATTCGGTGCGGCGGCTACTGGCCAATCACCTGCGCCACACCAGCATCGCGGCTCGTCTGGCGAGAGTGCCATGGGTGGTACGAGCTGGAATCCGTGCAGCATCGCGCGACGACCGGGTCTTCAATGACCTCGTAGAGCTCGGCCTTGGGCGCGGACTCATCACACCGCGCCTCGCCGGCGGTCTCCTGCCACGGCTGACTTCGCCATGACGAGGCCCGGCTAGTTCCTCGCACCTGCTGGGTCGACGTTCTCACTCGGCGGCGACCCCTCCGACGACTTCGGGTATCTCGAACAGGTTGCCGGTGTCGCCAGTGTGGAGGAACGCGACGATGCTGCCGGCGGGGATGCGTCCGCTGCGTGCGTGGTCGAGCTGGCCGGCGAACCCTTTGCCGGTGTAGACGGGTCCGCCGAGGACACCTTCGGCCCCGGCGAGCTCGCGGATTGCGGAGGTGCTCTCGCGCGAGGGGCCGCGTAGTCGTCCCCGATGAACCTTTGGCCGACGTCGAGCTCGGCACGAATGGTTGCGTCGTCCGGGACCGGGCCGCCGATGGTTTGCAGGACGGCTTTGATCCGCTCCACGAGGAGGGTCGGGTTGACCCAGTCACCTTCGTCGTACTTGTCGATGGCGATCGACCGGAACGCACCGGGTGGCCGAGGATGAGTTTGGCGGCGAGCATGCATGGTGCGGCAGCGAACGAACCGTTCCACATCAGTCGTGAGAGATCCGGAGCTCAGGGGGGCCGACGATCTCATAGGTGGAGGAAGCGATCAAGATTCCAGCCGCATCGAAACCTCTGAGAATGTCACGGGGTGATCTGGTCCTTGACCACCCGGACGCCCCGGTGCTCGACCAGGAATCTCACAGAGAGCTCCAGCCAGTTGTCGGTGATCCGCCAGAACACCTCGGGTTCGAGACTGGCGTCGGAACGGGCATAGCGAGCACGCATGAACGCGAGCGCCCGAGTCGAGGTTTCGCGAATCCTGCTGCCTTCTGTGGACGTTCCTATCCAGCGTGCGATCGAGATCAGGCAGTCCTCGGAGAACTTCCAAGACTGCCGAAGTTCTCTCGATCAATTGCGCCGCTCCAGTGCGGCAAACAATCCAAATGAACTGCGAGAACACGTCAAGGACGTCTTTCGACCGAAGGCAAGGGCTGTCGAGCCCGAATTGAAAAGCTCCACCTTGTCGACCTCAATCCGTGCGGCGGGTGTTGAACTCGTCGTCAGCGGCGCTGTTGGAGT
>JACMPC010000019.1 GCA_014377705.1 Dermatophilaceae bacterium | reverse complement strand
GGTCGACAGGCGTCGACGCCAGCTCGAAGTTGAGCGCCCCGTCATTGTGCAGCACCACAAAGACGTCGTCCTCGCCGAACACCGCGTGCTCGAGCGAGTACTCGACGCCGTCGCGGCGGGGGAGAACCGTGCGGAACTCGCCCTCCGGCTGGTCGGCCTCCAGCACGCGGTACTCGCTGGTGACCTTGGACGAGAGGCCGATGAGCAGGAACTTCTCGGAGTGGGTGCGGCCGATGCCGACGAAGTACCGCTCGTCCGGTTCCTCGAACACCAGGGCGTCATCGCCGGTCGCGCCGAGGGCGTGCCGCCAGACGCGGTGAGGTCGCCATGCGTCGTCGACCGTCGTGTAGAACAGGTGGCTCGTCCCGGCGGACCAGGTGGCGCCGGCACTCGCGCCGGTGATCTCGTCGCCCAGCACCTCGCCGGTGCGCAGATCCTTGATGCGGATCGTGTAGCGCTCGTCGCCCGTGGTGTCGACCGACCACGCCAGCAGGTTCTCGTCGTCGCTGACGCTGAACGCGCCGAGCGAGAAGAACTCGTGTCCCTCTGCCTCGGCGTTGGAGTCCAGCAGGACCTCCTCGCCCGAGATCTGGGTCGTGGCGTCGAGGTCAGGAGGCGTCCAGTCGTCGACATCGGCGATCGGGCACCGGCAGCGGATCGCATACTGGCTGCCCTCGAGCGTGCGGGTGTAGTACCACCAGCCCGATCGGCGCACCGGCACCGACAGGTCGGTCTCCTGCGTGCGCGCCTTGATCTCCTCGAAGATCTGCTGCCGTAGCGGCTCGAGGTGAGCGGTGGCGGCGTCGGTGTGGTCGTTCTCGGCCTCGAGGTAGGCGATCGTGGCCGGGTCGTCGGTGTCACGGAGCCACTCGTAGTCGTCGACGAACTCGTTGCCGTGGTGGACCCGGGTCCTCGGACGGATCTCGGCAACGGGGGGTCCGGCGACTGGAGGGGTGCTCATGGTTCGACCGTATAGGTCCGGCGGGGACATAGATCAGGGTCCTGCGCGGCGAAGGTGTGCACCGGACCGGGAGGCGTGTGCCGGGTCTCGAACCGCACGGTGACGCGACCCAGACCGGCGCCCCACACCCACCCGTCGCCGTGCTCGGCGTGGTGCACGTCCATGCCCGCCCGGTACGTGACGGGCTGCTCGGTCGGGTCCGGCGCCTGCTCCGGGTCGGGGTCAGGATCGGGGTCGGGCCGGTCGTCGTCGAACAGGTCGTCCTGGACCCAGTCGGTCAGCCCGCTGACGCCGACACCCACCAGCCGCAGGCCGCCGCGCAGGTCGACGGCCGCGAGCAGGCGATGAGCCGTCTCGCTGATCACCCGCGGGCTGTCGGTGGGGCCGGCAAGCGTGGATGACCGGGTGTGCGTCTCGAAGTCGTGGTGGCGCACCTTGAGCGTCACGGTGCGCCCGGACAGTCCGTTGGTGGTCAGCTTGGCTGCCACCGAGCGGCTCATCCGCTCGACGGTCCGGCCGAGACGCTCGCGGTCGACGACATCGACCTCGAAGGTGTCCTCGATGCTGATCGACTTGGTCTCGCGGTCGGCGACCACTGGCCGGTCGTCGTCGGCACGGGCCATGCGGAACAACGATCGACCCGATGCCTGGCCCAGTACCCGCACCAGCTCGTCCTCACTGAGCTGGCGGGCGTCGTGGACCGTCTCCACGCTGGCGCGACGCAGCCGCTCGGCGGTTGCCGGGCCAATTCCCGGGATCGCGGTGACCTGCATCGGACCGAGGACGTCCAGCTCGGTGCCCGGCTGCACGATGCAGACCCCGTCGGGCTTGTTGATCTCGCTGGCGATCTTGGCCATCAGCTTCGACGACGCCACGCCGACCGAGGCCGTGAGGCCGGTCGTGCGGGTGATCTCGGCGCGCAGGTCGGCAGCGATCGACTCGACGTCGCCCCCGGCGTTCAGAGGGGTGGACGACGGCCCGGCGGCGAGGTCCACGAACGCCTCGTCCAGCGACAGCGGCTCGACCAACGGCGACAGTTTGCCGAGGCACTCCATGACCAGGCGGCTGGCTTCGCGATAGGCGCCGAACCGGCCCCACAGGAACGCCGCGTGCGGGCAGCGCGAGCGTGCCTCGGCCATGCTCATCGCCGATCGGACGCCAGAACGGCGTGCTTCGTACGACGCGGTGCTGACCACCCCGCGAGGACCGATGCCGCCGACGATCACCGGCTTGCCACGCAGCGAGGGCTTGTCGCGCTGCTCGACCGCAGCGAAGAAGGCATCGAGGTCCAGGTGCAGAATCGACGCGGTGGACCGCACGTCAGGCAGCGCTCATCGGGTGGTGCTCATCGGGCCGTGAGCCGGCGCCGCAGCTCGGCGCGGATGGCGGGCCACTCGTGCGGCAGGATCGAGTAGACGGCGGTGTCGCGCAGGGTGCCGTCGGGCATCAGGCGATGATTGCGGAGCACGCCGTCAGCCTTGGCTCCGAGCCGCTCGATCGCCCGGCGAGACTGCTGGTTGAGCCAGTGGGTGCGGAACTCCACCGCGATGCAGTCCAACGTCTCGAAGGCGTGGCCGAGCAGCAGCAGCTTGCTCTCGGTGTTGGTACCGGACCGCTGCGCCGACACGGCATTCCAGGTGTTGCCGATCTCGAGCCGCCGGTCCTCCGGCACGACGTTGAGGAAGGTCGTCATGCCGATGACCGTGCCACGGTCGGAGCCGGCGTCGAGCCGGCGGGCGACGAACGGCACGACGGTGCCCTCGGCCTGCATCCTCAGGCACCGGTCGACCCACCCGGCCATCGCGCGGGGGGCCGGCACTGACGTGTACTGCAGCGAGGAGAGATCACCGTCGGCCGATGCTGCGGCGAGGTCGTCGGTGTCTTCGCGGCTCAGGGGTGACAACGACACCAGCTGGCCGGTGAGCGTGACGGGAGAGAGGAAGTCCACGCCAGGATCGTACGGCTCTCCACAGCCCGGCAGCGATCTCGTGGCATTCCACAGGCTGTGTCGAGGGTGTCGACCCGGCGGCACCTGCGCGTCAGCGTGGAGCCATGACCGACCCACGCCCCGTCTTCACTGCCCATGACATCCCTGACCTCTTCAACGCCCTGCCCACCATGTTCGGCTTCCGTCCCCGCGAATCGGTGGTCGCCATCGCCACGCACGGACCACGCCGCCGCATGGGCTTTCGCATGCGGCTGGACGTGCCCCAGGCGCGGCACGCCGACATCGCGGCCGAGCTGATCGTCGAGCACCTGCGGCGCCAGGGCGCCGAGGGCGTCATCCTGCTTGCCGTCACCGAGCAGCAGGCCGTCGCGCACGACGTGCTCGACGCCGTCGAGCTCCGGCTGGGCGCCATCGAGCCGATCGTGGTGGCCCGTTCCGACGGACACCGCTACTGGGTGGACCTGCCGGGCTTCCCGGTCGAAGGCATCGCCTACGAGACGTCAGACCACCATCTCTGGATCGTGCAGGCGATCGCCGAGGGGCAGCAGATCCTGCCCGACCGGCAGGCCTTGGTCGACCGTTACGCCCCGGTCGCCGGCGAGCGGCGTGAGCACATGCTCGGCCTCACTGCGGCGGCTCGCACCAGGGTCCTGGGCATCCTTGGTCGAAACGACCAGGACTCCGCGGTCGTGGGCCTGCGTGAGCTCGAACCGTTGCTGCACCAGGTGGCCGCCGGGGGCGGCATCAGCGACGAGGAGGCCGCGGCGCTCTCGGTATGGGTCTCCACGATCTCCGTGCGCGATGCCCTGTGGGGCAGGTTCACGCCGGACAACGCCGAGGCGGCACTCGGACTGATGGTCCGGGTGGCTGGTGTCGTGGTGCCGCCGTACGAGCCGGCCGTGCTGTCGCTCGCCGGTTTCGCAGCGTGGCTGTGCGGCGACGGCGCCCAGGCGTTGATTGCGGCGGAGCGCGCCCACGAGGCCGAACCCGAGTACTCGATGGCGTCGTTGGTGCTGCAGGTCGTCGAGAACGGTCTGTCGCCGCGCGGCTTCCAATGGTCCGATGACCTGCGCCGCGCGGGATGATCCCTCAAGAGATCCTGCGGACAGGGAGTGTCGCCTGACTCGCGCTTTACCGGCGCCCCCGTCCGCGGAACCTCTAAGGTGACCGCATGGGTCAGGACGTCGACGCCCGCGAGTTCAGTCGCGAGGACCGCACGCGGTACCGCGCCAAGGTGCGCCGGTGCCTCGACGTCTTCGCCCGGATGCTGGGGGAGCGCGACTTCTCGGTCGCCCACACCCACGTCGGCATCGAGATCGAGTTCAATCTCGTCGACGACCAGGGCGACCCGGCGCTGAAGAACGGCGAAGCCCTCGAGGCGATCGCCGACGAGGACTTCCAGACCGAGCTCGGCCTGTTCAACATCGAGATCAACGTGCCGCCGGCCAGGATCGACGGCACCGGACTCGACACGTTGGAGTGGCCGCTGCGCGACGACCCCAATGCCGCGCAGGGCAAGGCCGCCGGCGTGGGAGCGCACCTGCTGATGATCGGCATCCTCCCGACGCTGCAGGAGCAGCACCTCGGCTACCACACGATCTCGCCCAACCCCCGGTACCGGCTGCTGTCCGAGCAGATCATGGCCGCGCGCGGCGAGGACATCGAGATCGTGATCGACGGAGTCGACCGGCTCGACACGACGGCCGACACGATCATGCCCGAAGCAGCGTGCACCAGCACCCAGCTGCACCTGCAGGTCGAGCCGGAGGACTTCGCGGCGTACTGGAATGCTGCGCAGGCCATCGCCGGCGTTCAGGTGGCCGTGGGTGCCAACTCCCCGTTCCTGCTGGGTCAGCAGCTGTGGCACGAGACCCGCATCGCCCTGTTCGAGCAGGCCACCGACACCCGAAGCGAGGAGCTGAAGACACAGGGTGTGCGTCCACGCGTCTTCTTCGGCGAGCGCTGGATCACCTCGGTGTTCGACCTGTTCGAGGAGAACGTGCGGTACTTCCCGGCCTTGTTGCCGATCACCGACGACGAGGATCCTTTGGTCGAGCTCGAGGCCGGCCGGGTGCCGAACCTGCCGGAGCTGCGCCTGCACAACGGCACCATCTACCGCTGGAACCGGCCCATCTACGACGTCGCCGGCGGCCGGCCTCACCTGCGCATCGAGAACCGGCTGCTGCCCGCAGGACCCACCGTGGTCGACACCATGGCCAATGCGGCCCTGTTCTACGGGCTCGTGCCGGTACTCGGCGGGAGCGACCGCCCCGTCTGGTCACAGCTGTCGTTCAAGGCTGCCGAGGAGAACTTCCACCTCGCCGCGCGGCTGGGCATCGAGGCCGATCAGTACTGGCCCGGCGTCGGCACGGTGCCGGTCCGAGAACTGGTGCTGCGCCGGCTGCTGCCGCTGGCCCACGCCGGGCTCGAGCAGCAGGGGGTGGCGGCCTCGATCCGCGACCGACTGCTCGGCATCGTCGAGCAGCGCTGCATCACGGGGCGCAACGGGTCGACCTGGTTGATCGACGAGTTCGCCCACCAGGCGTCGCACACCTCCGATCGCGAGACGGCCCTGCGGGCCACGACACAGTCGTACGAGGAGCACATGCACGTCGGAGAACCCGTGCACACCTGGCCGACCCGTTCCTGAGGCATCGCTGAGAGGGTCGACTCAGTGGGCCTTGTCCAGCCGTGGCACACTTGTTTCCAGAGGTTGACCACAGGTCTGTTCGTTGCGCCCTTCTACCGATGAGCGAGGTTTACGTGCCGGTGAATCCAGCGGCCAAGCTGGTCCAGAAGGGCTCGAAGCTCATTCGGGACGCCGCCAGCCGCAGTTCGTCGGATGACGTCACGTCCACAGGATCCTCTCAGCAGTCGGAACCGATCACGTCCGATGAGCAGAAGACCGCAGCGAAGAAACCGGCAGCCAAGAAACCGGCAGTCAAGAAGCCGGCAGCCAAGAAGTCAGCACCAGCCAAGAAGTCCGCCAGTACATCCGCCTCCGTGAATCAAGAAGAGACCGTGACGAAGACTCCTTCATCCACTGCCAAGAAGGCCGCGCCGGCCGCCAAGAAGGCCCCGGCCCAGACGGCTGCCGTCAAGAAGGCCGCGCCGGCCAAGAAGGCCCCGGCCAAGAAGGCCGCTGCGAGCCCCCCCGCCGCCGAGTCCAACGTGCCTCCCGGGGTCCAGCTCGACAAGGCGCTCAAGACACCCGGCGTCGTCGAGGGCGCTGTCATCGTCGACGCGCAGGGCAACAAGGTGCTGCCCGACATCCCGGACGACGTGTTCGAGAAGGATCTCAAGACCGACCCGACGTTGAAGGACGACGAGAAAGCCTCGGCCTCGTCCTCGTTCACCATCTCGGCGGCCGACGAGTCCGACGAGCCGGTCCAGCAGGTCATGGTCGCCGGCGCCACCGCCGACCCGGTCAAGGACTACCTCAAGCAGATCGGCAAGGTCGCTCTGTTGAGCGCCGCCGAGGAGGTCGACCTGGCCAAGCGCATCGAGGCCGGCCTGTTCTCGGAGGAGAAGCTGGCCAAGAGCGGGCGCATCGGCGCCAAGGTGCTCGAGGAGCTCGAGTGGATCATCCTGGACGGTCGCCGCGCCAAGAACCACCTGCTCGAGGCGAACCTTCGCCTCGTCGTCTCGCTGGCCAAGCGCTACACGGGCCGCGGCATGCTGTTCCTGGACCTGATCCAGGAGGGCAACCTGGGCCTGATCCGTGCGGTCGAGAAGTTCGACTACACCAAGGGCTTCAAGTTCTCGACCTATGCCACCTGGTGGATCCGTCAGGCCATTACCCGCGCCATGGCTGACCAGGCTCGCACCATCCGAATTCCCGTGCACATGGTCGAGGTCATCAACAAGCTGGCTCGCGTCCAGCGTCAGATGCTGCAGGATCTTGGTCGCGAGCCAACCCCTGAGGAGCTCGCCAAGGAGCTCGACATGACCCCCGAAAAGGTCGTCGAGGTCCAGAAGTACGGCCGCGAGCCGATCTCCCTGCACACACCTCTCGGCGAGGATGGTGACAGCGAGTTCGGTGACCTCATCGAGGACTCCGAGGCTGTCGTGCCTGCGGACGCAGTGTCGTTCACCTTGTTGCAGGAACAGCTGCACTCGGTTTTGGACACCCTCTCCGAGCGTGAGGCTGGCGTGGTCTCGATGCGGTTCGGCCTGGCCGATGGCCAGCCCAAGACCCTTGACGAGATCGGCAAGGTCTATGGCGTGACCCGTGAGCGGATTCGTCAGATCGAGTCAAAGACGATGAGCAAGCTCAGGCATCCGTCCCGGTCGCAGGTACTGCGCGACTACCTCGACTGACGATCGGCTTCTGCCCCGACGCGTCTGCGCAGCAGACACGTGTTTCCGCAGAGACAAGAGGGACTGGCATGCCGGATGGATCATTGACGGTCGGTACTGATGGGGCGTGCCTGGGCAATCCGGGGCCGGCCGGGTGGGCGTGGGTGGATGAGTACGGTGACTACCACGCGTCCGGGCAGGCCGACGGCACGAACAACATCGCCGAGCTGCGGGCTGTGCTTGACGCGCTGGTGGACCACCCCAAGGTTGCTCACCTGGTTATCCAGATCGACTCGACCTATGCGCGGGACTGCTCCACGACCTGGCGTGCCGGCTGGCAGCGCAACGGGATGCGCAACTCCAAGAAGCAGCCGGTGAAGAACGCCGACATCGTCAAGGCCATCTGGGAGGCGTTGGACAGCAGGATCGGCACCGTGAAGTTTGTGAAGGTCCCGGGGCACGACCCAGGCAACAAGTACCCGCTGAACACCGCCGCGGACATCCTTGCCAATGACGCAGCCGAGCGGGCGTCAGGCGGACTGTCGGCGGACAACACCTCGAACATCGACCTGAGCGGCGTCAAGCCCCGTGCCACGTCCTATGGCAAATGGTGACGTCGCCCCTACCGCTGAGCTGAGCGCCTGCCGTCCATGCTCACCGGGTCGGCAGGGGCCTTGGGCGACGAACCCCGTTTGATGCGTTGTCGGCTCACCGTCACCGTGGAGTGCCTGTACGGTGCATCTCTGCGTTGCGCCCCGGAAGCCATCGGCGAGTGAAACCCGCCACATCGTGCAGTGAAGCCCGGATGCGCCAGCTGAGCTGGGCACGGGCTGAGAGCAGTTGAGTGACACCGCTGCCGGGCCACAAGGCTGCCCGGAGCCGGTCCCTGCCCCGCCGGTTTGCCGCGGCGGACCGCAGAATGTGACGGGTATCCGCGCAGACGCCGGCCAGGGATGGCGGGGACGACGCATACCGGGAGCGTTCGAGTGTCTTGACGACCCTGCCCAGGGCCTGGGAGGCCGAACCGTCGAGCATCGCCTCCCGGTCGTAGTACACCCGCAGCTGACGTGGGGTAAGACTTGGCTCGGGCGCGATCCCGAGATCGCCCAGCGAGGACGTCAGGAGCTCCCACCGGACCTCCACCTGTTCGGCGGTTGTGCCCGCCCTGCGTAGGCTGCGCCAGCGACGCCACCGGGCTGCCGTGGGCACGACAAGGGAGCTGAGCAGCCCGGCCAGGCACCCGACCAGGACCGGTCCCCATCCGTGCGTCAGCCACCGCAGCGCTGAGGTCGGGCTCAGAGCCACCTTGCCAACGGTGTTGCCGCCGGTTGAGGAATCGCCGAGATCCCTGCGTGCAGGGCTCCGGGGAGCCGGAGTCGCCGCGCTGCCGGCAGTGGTGCCGTCGGCCGCCGTTCCGGGCGACGTCGGGGGTATGGCGTATGACGGAGGAGCTCCACGCGAGGGCGTCGGCTCGAAGCGGGTCCACCCGATCCCCGTGAGATAGAGCTCCGGCCAGGCGTGGGCGTCGGCCGCGAGGACACTCCAGGCGCCCTTGGCGCGGGTCCCGGGAAGGAAGCCGATCGTAATCCGCGCGGGGATGCCGGCGGCGCGCGACATCATCACCATGGCCGTTGCGAACTGCACGCAGTAGCCCCGTTTGGTGGCCAGGAAGTTCGTCAGAGGGTCGAAGCCGGCTGGGTTTCCGGACTGGTTCCTGGCCGGGGGGGCCAGCGTCAACGAGTAGCTGAAGCCGCCATCGGCACGCAGGTACTGCTGGATTGCCATTGCCCTTTCATAGGGCGAGGACAGGCTGGCGGTGAGCTGTTCGGTCAGCGCGGTCACTGTTCCGACATACGGCCCGTTCAGGGTCAGGTCGAGATCGAAGAGGCGCCGGTCGCGATCACGCAGCGCGGGGGCGCTCTGCAGCATGGCCGCAGTGGGTTCCAGGTGCCAGTAGGAAGCCGTGTAGGTGACGGGGCGCTGGGCCACCCTGACGGTTTGGGTCTGCTGGTCCACGCCCCATGAGATGCCGGCGAGATCGGCGTTGATCAGCGGATACGGCACGGCCAGGTTGGGATCGGCCAGCAGGTTGCGATGGAAGTCCAGCACGAAGGGGGTCTTGGGCACCTGGGGCGAGAGGCCCGCGGGCTCGGGCACCTCGGGGTTGCTGGACAGGGCCGGTGAGGGTCTGCCCCAGGGAAGCCACACTCCTGCCCCGGGCCGGTAGTAGGAACCTACGGCGACTCTCAACGGCGGGGGTGACGTGTCTTTGGTCGTGTACGACAGCACCTCATCCCTGCTTTGGTTCTTGAGGTCCGCAGCCAGGTCGAGGCTGAGCGAGAAGCCCCCGGCGCCAGAGCCGCCGGTGGTGGCAGATGGGCTGCGGCCGAGCCCGGAGGTGAGGAATGTCGGTGGGGGTTTGGGTAGCACCATGGGCAGGGCGGCCGCGGTGACCAGTGCCGCCACACCCAGCATCCGCGCCAGGGAGCCGTAGTCGTGAGCCGCCCGGGTGACCAGGCCCTGCTGCTCGGGGGTGTGTGGCACCACCACCGTGCTGCCCCATCGGCGCAGCAAAGTGCCTCCTGACCTGGCGACCAGGACGAGCCACACGGAGGCAGTGGCAACGAAGAACACCACAGGGAGCGAGGAGCCCCGGTTCGCGACCACAGCCAGGAACACCGTCAGCAGTGGCAGACCGGCCAACGAGGGGGAGCGCCGGGTGACGGCGAGGTAGTCAACCGTCAGGGCGATGAGACCGAGGGCGCCACCCACGACGAACACCAGCCCTGGTGTCGTTGGCGCCGGGGCGGCATTGGCCTGCGCAGTGGCAACCGCTTCGCGCACGAGCCCTTCGACGGAACCGAGAGAGGCGAACGTGGGAAGACCATGCCACAGATGGTCCCGGCCGTAGACCGCGCTCGCGGCCAGCACGAGGCACCCGGACTGCACCACCAGGACCAGCCAGCCGCGCAGGCCCAGCGACCTGGCGCCGACACCGCTGAGAGCAATGACCGCGAGCATCAGCACTGCCCCGGGTAGCCAGGTCGGCTCCTGGAGAAGGGTGGAGACGGGCCAGGCTGCGATCAGGGTGGCGGCTGCGGCAAGGGTCGCGTCGATGGCATACCCCCGGTGGTGTCTGCGGGTCGTGGGGGCTTTCATCGCCCCGCCCCGAAAGTCACCGGGCTGCGGGCCGAGACCGCATTCCACGCCGCAGCCACGCTCATGCCTGAGGTCACGACGCACGTGCTCCACCCGGCCCCGGCGACCAGGCCCGCCAGCGCCGATGCGCGGCCGGCCGGTGCCTCCGCTCGAGCCGGGCCGAAGGTGGCTGAGTCAAGAAGGAGCAGCAGCCCGTTCCCCTCCGGCTGGCGCAGGGCCGCGATCCGTCGCAGTACCGACTCGTCGTGGTCCGTGGCGATGGCGACCACCAGACCACCGGCCGAGGTCAGGGGGTGCGCCCAGTGGAGCACCTCGTCGAACTGCTGTAATGTCCCGGGCTGCGCCATGGCCAGGCAGGCAAGGGCATCGTCGATCTCGACCGTCTGTGCGGCCGTGCCCTCGGTAATGGCCTCACTGCTCACGAGGTGCAGTGCGTATCGATGATCGAACAGATGCGCGGCCACCGACGCCGCCGCGGTGACGGACCACTCGAAGGACCCGAGGGAGCCTGAGCCCTGATGCCCTGAGGTTCGCGAGTCCAGGACGATGACGGCGCGGCGGCGGGCCGGGCGATCCTCCTGGCGCACCATCAGCTCACTCCGGTGGGCCGTCGCCGGCCAGTGGATACGGCGCAGATCGTCACCGTCGCGGTAGGTGCGCACCGCGACGTCATCCTCGCCGTGCAGTGCGACCATGTGCGGGATCGCGCCTTCAGTGCCGAGACCTCCCGCGCGGGGGCGCCCGTTACCGAGGACCTCGACACGAGGCAGGACCAGGATCTCGATGGAGCCGGGCAGGGTTGTGGTGATGGTGGCCAGGCCATACGGATCCTGCCTGCGCAGGGTCATCGGCCCGAGGCGGAACCGCCCGCGGACCTGCGAGCGGATCGGATAGTCCACCTCCCGGATGTCACCGGGGACCATCGAAGGCAGGACGAACCGCGGCCGGTCGCCGAGCAGGAGATGGACGCTCTCTTCGGCGAGCAGTAGCTGGGTGTGCCTGTCCGAGGTGTTCTGCAGAACGACAACGACCCTGGCGCCCTGGTCGACGACGAGCCGGGCCGGGTGAACCGTGCGAGTAACCTCGACGCTGCTGTTGCCCCGTCTGGCGTTCAGGGCCGATAGCAGGGGCAATGCGGCCAGCAGGACTCCGACCCGGGTGATGTCGGTGAACCCGAGCAGGAGGCCGCCGACCAGCAGGGTCAGACCGGCTGCCACGAAGGCATGACCGCGAGTGGTGAGTATGTCCCGGATGCGGGTCACTGTCGTTGACCGTCCTCTGTCCGTATGCCTGCCTGTCTAAGGTGTCTGTCTGGGCTGCCAGTGCTGTCTGTGCTACCAGTGCTGTCTGGGCTGCCTGTGCTGACTGTGCGTCATGCACTGCCGGGTCCGCGGGTCCGGCAGTGTGCCTAGGAGGGGAGCGGGACCCGGCTGACGATCTCGTGCAGGATGTCCGCGCTGGTCCGGCGGGCCACCTGGGTCTGTGCGGACGAGATCATCCGGTGGGCGAGCACGGGCTCCAGGAGCGCCTGGACGTCATCTGGCAGGACGTGGTCGCGTCCCGCCAGGGCGGCATACGCCCGGGACGCGCGCAGCAGGTGCAGGCTGGCGCGCGGCGAGGCGCCGAGACGCAGGGCGGGGGTGGCTCGCGTTGCTGTGACGAGGTCTACGATGTACCGCTTGATGGCCGGGCTGGCGTGCAGGGTCCGCACGATCTCGATGAGCTTGGCGATGGTGTCGCCGTCGGTCACCGATGTCATGTCCTGGAGCGGGAAGGCCCCACCGTGGCTGTCAAGCATGGCGATCTCGGCCTCAGGGGACGGATAGCCCATCGAGATGCGTGCCATGAACCGGTCCCGCTGCGCCTCGGGAAGGGGGTAGGTGCCCTCCATCTCGATCGGGTTCTGAGTGGCCATGACCACGAAGGGCTTGTGCAGGTCGTAGGTCTGTCCGTCGACCGTGACCTGGCCCTCTTCCATGCATTCAAGCAGTGCCGACTGCGTCTTGGGGGAGGCACGGTTGATCTCGTCTCCGACCACGACGTTGGCGAAGATCGCACCCTGACGGAACTCGAAGTCCTGCAGGTCCTGGTTGAAGATGCTGACCCCGGTGATGTCACTGGGCAACAGGTCAGGAGTGAACTGCACGCGGCGTACGGAGCAATCGATGGACTTGGCCAGGGCTTTGGCGAGCATGGTCTTGCCGACGCCCGGGACATCCTCGATCAGCAGGTGTCCCTCGGCGAGCAGGACGGTGATGGCCGTGCTGATCACATCGGGCTTGCCCTCGATGACGGTGCCCATGGCGGCGTGGATCCGGTTCGCAACCTCCGTCACGAGCTCGAGCCCGGCATGGTCGACCCCAGACTTCTGCATGACCTGATCCTGCACGGTTTCCTCGTGCGAGGTGCCGATCGAGCTCACGTTGCCTCCCGTCTTTCCTTGATCCTGCACCACTTCGCGGCATTCGTCACCGGTGTTGGCGAAGGCCAGGTTCTCGCTCTTCTCGCTCTTCTCGCCTGGAATCGGGATCAGGGCCCTCATCTGGGCCGACATCATGCTGAATGTCCAAAATTCGCTCAAATCTCGTTCACGGTGGTGCGAAGTGGGGTAACGTGGAGCGTGGTGGAGGTCGAAAGATATGAATGGCCCCGATGGGGCTGTCGAATGGATGAGGGAGGGCACTGTGTTTCTTGGTACGCACACCCCCCGACTCGACGACAAGGGCCGTCTCTTCATGCCGGCCAAGTTCCGTGACCGCCTGGCCGGTGGCCTTGTGGTCACGCGGGGCCAGGAGCGCTGCCTCTATGTCTATCCGATGGACGAGTTTGCCGTTGTCGCCGAAAGCATGCGCGGTGCGCCGTTGACGCACAAGGCCTCCAGGGACTTCCAGCGGATGTTCCTCTCCGGCGCCTCGGACGAGATTCCGGACAAGCAGGGCAGGGTGACGATCCCGACGAACCTGCGCGAGTACGCCGGGCTCACCCGGGAATGCACCGTTATCGGCGCCGGGACGCGCGTCGAGGTGTGGGACACCGTCGCGTGGAACACCTACCTGGCGAGTACTGAGCAGGCTTTTGCGGACCAGTCCGAGGAGGTGATTCCCGGACTCCTGTGAGACCCGGAGTCACTGACCGTACACACGAGTGACTCCCTGCAGAGCAGCCGGCCCCTGCGGTCAGGTCTCCACCCGCTTCGCGTCCCGACCTCGCTTCCCCGATGTCGGGCCGCACCTACTCGAAGCGGTTGGAGACCTGAAACCAGGGACCGGACCAGCCACAGCACACCGCACCAGAGCACACCGCACCTCGCGGCACGTTGACGACACGAACCGTCGGTGACATTGAACCTCAACCACAGAAGCACGAGGCCCTTCCAGACACGAGAGAAGACCTATCGATGAATGCTCGCCGGACAGCCGAGGACCTTCATGTCCCGGTCATGCGCGATCGCATCGTCGAACTTCTCGAGCCTGCGCTGCAGCAGCCCGGTGCAGTGATGGTGGACGCCACCCTGGGGATGGGCGGTCACAGCGAGGCCATCCTCGAGCAGTGTCCCCGAGCCCGGGTCGTGGGCATCGACCGGGACCAGGAGGCCCTGAGGCTGGCCGGAGAGCGGCTTGCCCGCTTCGGTGGGCGGTTCACTCCTGTCCACGCGGTGTATGACGGGCTGCCGCGGATCCTTTCCGACCTCGGCCTCGCAGGCCGCTCGCAGCGCGACACCATGGCGACGGTGGCTGCGGTGCTGCTCGACCTCGGGGTTTCCTCCCTCCAGCTCGACGAGCAGGAGCGCGGGTTCGCCTACCGGCACGACGCCCCCCTGGACATGCGGATGGACCAGGGCAGCGGCGTCACTGCGGCCGAGGTCCTCAACACATACTCGCAGGCCGATCTCGAGCGCGTCCTGCGCGAGTTCGGCGAGGAGCGATTCGCGAGGCGGGTCGCCTCGGCGGTCGTCCGCGAGCGCGCCCGGGAGCCCTTCACCAGCTCGGCACGGCTGGTAGACCTCCTGCGTTCGGCCATCCCCGCCGCCTCACAGAAGAGCGGCGGGCACCCCGCCAAACGGACCTTCCAGGCGTTGCGGATAGAGGTCAACGGTGAGCTGGACGCCCTGCGGGACGTACTTCCGGCCGCCGTGGACGCACTTGCCGTGGGCGGGCGTATCGCCGTCCTGAGCTACCACTCCCTGGAGGACCGCCTCGTCAAGCAGGCGCTGGCTGCGGGAGCTCACAGCGGCACCCCCGTCGGCCTGCCGGTTGAGCTCCCTGAGCTCGCGCCGTATCTGCGCCTGCTCACCCGAGGAGCCGAGGAGCCCGGCCCGGCCGAGCTCAGTCTCAACCCACGTGCCGCTTCCGCCCGGTTGCGGGCCGCCGAAAGAACCCGGGTCTCGAAAGGACACCTCGCATGAGTCAGATGACTTCCACGGCGCGAGTAGGCGCACGAGCCCTGAGCCGGCCGGACAGCACGGCTCCCAGACTGCGTGTGGTCACCGGGGCACCGCTGAGGCACGGCGACGCGGCCTTAGGGGTCGTCTGCGCAATCTTGCTGGCTGCCGGGCTGATGGCCCTGCTGGTGCTCAACACAGCCCTGGCGCAGGGCTCCTTCACCGTTCAGAAGCTCCAGTCCACCTCCGACCAGCTCGCCGACGCACAGGCGGCACTGAACCAGTCGCTGGATGCGTCGAAGTCGCCGGCCAACCTGGCGACCAGGGCGATCGCCATGGGGATGGGCCCGGCGCAGTCTGCGGCGTTCCTTCGGCTTTCCGACGGCAAGGTCATCGGCGTGGCGAAGCCGGCCACCGCCGGGCCTGGCTTTACCGTGGTGGGAACGGCTCCCGCTGCACCAGTAGCTGCTGCGAAGCCAGCCAGTTCGCCATCAGCGCCACCAGCGTCATCAGCGTCGGCCGCAGCCCAGCCGGTCACGGTGGCGCCGGCGCGGGCAGCAGTGAAGCCGACCAGGGCGGCCACAGCCCCGTCTTCGACGAGGCCGGCCAAGCCAGCCAAGAGGTGAGCGTGTGAAGCAGACCAGAGGCCACAATGCGGGTGGACCGGGCGAAGGCCGCCTCACCCGGGACTCGACCTCTGGGGCGGCGGGCAAGCCGGCCCGTCGACGTTCGTCCACGGGTGGTGCCGCCCGCCCTGCCCGTGCGCCGACGCCGGCGCGCAAGACGGTAGCCAAGAAGGCCTCGGCGTCGACCAGGTCGGGTGGACGTTCCCCTGCCAAGTCGGGCAGCGGGGCTGCACGGAAGGCACGAGTCGGCGTGGTCCACCCCGAACGCCGGGTGCGGTTCCTGCTCCTGGCCGGGCTTTTCGTCCTGAGCCTCTTTGGCGCCCAGCTCTTCCGTCTTCAGGCCCTGGACTCCTCGGCTGTGGCCAGCGCGGCGCTCAAGAGCCGGTTGAGCATCGTGGCGGTCCCGGCACTTCGCGGTGATATCACCGCGTTCAACGGCTCGGTCCTGGCCACCAGCATCGAGCGTCGCAGCGTGACCGTGGACCAGACGGCGGTGCCGTCATACAAGAAAAAAGTCAACGGGGTCCGGCGGACCGTCGGTGTCGCCGGGGCGGTCGCCGACCTTGCGCCCATCCTCGGCAAGCCCGAGGCCGAGATCTCGACGGCCCTGACCGGCGTGCGGCGCTTCGGGTATGTCGCCAAGGACATCTCGGTGTCCGACTGGCGCAAGGTCCGGGCTCTGGGGATTCCAGGCATCTACAGTGAGCCGACAACGAGACGCTCCTACCCGACCGCCGCGTCGGCGGCCTCCCTGGTGGGCTGGGTGCGCGGGGACGGGACAGCCGGCGGCGGCCTCGAGCTGTTGTTCAACAAGCAGCTGCAGGGCAAGCCGGGTGAGTCCACCTTCGAGCGGTCCAGGGATGGTCGCGTCATCCCCACCGGGGATCAGCAGATCACCCCCGCAGTGCCGGGCCACGACGTTCAGCTGACGATCAACAGCGACCTGCAGTGGTTTGCGCAGAACTCCATCGCCCAGAAGGTGAATGAGACCAGGGCGTTGTCCGGCACCGTCGTCGTCATGAACGCCAGGACCGCTCAGCTGGCAGCCGTGGCGTCCTATCCGACCTTCGACCCCGGCAACATCGCCAAGGCCGGCAGCAGCCTCAAGAACAATGCCTTCGAGGAGGCGTTCGAGCCCGGCTCGATCGCCAAGGTCATGACCGCGGCGGCAGCGCTTCAGGAGGGCGTCGCGACGCCGGCCACACCCGTGGTGGTCCCCAACAGGCTGCCGCGGGCAGGCCAGTCGTTCCGTGACTCCCATGATCACGGTGTCGAGCGGCTGACCTTCGCCGGCGTGATCGCCCAGTCGAGCAACATCGGCACCATGATGGTCGGCGAAAAGATTCCTGCGCCCACCCTGGAAAGGTATTTCCGCGCTTTCGGCGTGGGGCGATCCACCGGGATCCACTTCCCGGGTGAGACTCCCGGCATCTTCGCCCGGTCCCAGGACTGGAGCGACTCCCAGCGCTTCACCGTGATGTACGGCCAGGGGCTGGCCGTCAACGCCATTCAGGCGGCTGGTGTCTTCCAGACGATCGCCAACGAGGGCCTGCGGGTGCCTCCGACCCTGGTGGCCGGCACCCAGAACGCCGACGGCACCCGGACGCCGACGCCGCCACGAACCCCGGTGCGGGTCATCTCCACGTCGACCGCCACGACGCTCAGCCAGATGCTCGAGTTCGTCGTCGGAGACGGTGGCACCGCCAGGCAGGCGAAGATCCCCGGCTACCGGGTCGCGGGCAAGACCGGGACGGCGGACCGCGTGGGTGAGAACGGGCGCTACTCGGGCAAGACCGCGTCGTTCATCGGCTTTGCGCCGGCCGACAAGCCGGAGTTCGTCGTCGCCGTGATCCTGCAGAATCCTATTCGAGGCTATTTCGGCGGGGCCACCGCAGGACCGGTGTTCAAGGACGTCATGACCTACGCGCTGCAGGAGTTCGGGATCCCCCCGACCGGCACCCCCTCGCCGGTCATGAAGCTCAAGACCGAGGATGCGCCTGCCTCCGCGGACAAGGCGGAGGCAGCCCTGAAGGCAGGCTCGGGTCTCAAGCCCCCGACCTCTTCGCGGTAACGTCTCCTCTGTGGAAAACCCGTGACAGCGACTCCGCGTCCCTCATCCGTGCATTCCGTCAGCGTCAGCCTTCAGTCCGTGGCCGAGTGCGCCGGTGTCTCGCCGGCCCCCCGGACGGTCACCCCCACCGTCGCTCAGGCAGTCGCCGATTCTCCCGTCCGGGTGAGCGGGGTGACCCTGGACTCGCGGGCCGTGCGGCCCGGTGACCTGTATGCCGCCCTTCCGGGGGCCAACGTGCACGGCGCCCGCTTTGTCGACGCAGCAGTCGGATTGGGCGCTGTCGCCGTCCTGACCGACCCGGCGGGCGCGGACCTGCTCGCGGTGGCGAGGCTCCGGGTTCCTTTGCTTGTGGTCCCAGACCCCAGAGCCGTCTTGGGCGATGTCGCGGCGCTGGTCTACGGACGCGCCAGCCAGTCTCTGACCATGCTGGGGATTACCGGTACCAACGGCAAGACGACGACGGCATACCTCCTTGACTCGGCTCTGCGCGCGCTCGGACAGGTGACCGGGCTGATCGGCACCGTTGAGACCCGCATCGGCCAGGACGTCATCAAGAGCGTCCGGACCACGCCCGAGTCGCCGGACCTGCATGCCTTGTTCGCCGTGATGCTCGAGCGCGGCGTGGACACCTGCACGATGGAGGTGTCCAGCCATGCGCTGGCCCTGCACCGCGTCGACGGGGTGCGGTTCGACGTCGCCGCGTTCGCCAACCTCTCCCAGGACCACCTCGACTTCCACGGGTCCATGGAGGACTACTTTCTGGCCAAGGCATCGCTGTTCACGCCCGAGCGGGCGGTCCGCGCCGTGGTCTGTGTGGACGACAAATGGGGCCGGCGACTGGCGCGGGAGTCCCTGGTTCCGCTGGTCTCCGTCTCGTCGCGTCCGGAGATACCGGCTGACTGGCAGATCACGACCACCGGGTCGGACGAGTCGGCGTTCGAGCTCATCGGTGACGGACAGTGCCTGTCCCTGCGCTCTGCGCTTGCCGGTGACTTCAACCGGGCCAACACGGGGGTCGCCGCTCTGGTGCTGATGGCTGCGGGCCACTCGGCCGAGGCCGTCGAGGCCGCTCTGGCCGCCGACCCGCACGTGCCTGGACGGATGGAGCGGGTGCGGGTGGAGGGCGACGTAGCCCCCGGCGACGCGCACCCGGGTCTCCTGCCACTGGCCATCGTCGACTTCGCGCACACCCCCGACGCGGTGGCCGCAGCGCTGACAGCGTTGCGGCACATCACCTCCGGGTCGCTGATAGCGGTGCTCGGCGCCGGAGGGGACCGGGACTCCGGCAAGAGAGCGGCCATGGGCGCGGCAGCAGCGGCCTACGCGGATGTTGTTATCGTCACTGATGACAACCCCCGTTCGGAAGACCCGGCGGCCATTCGCGCGGCTGTGCTGGCCGGGGTGGCTGAGCAGGAGCCGGACCAGTCGTCCGCGCGACCGGCAACGTCGATCCGCGAGATCGGCGATCGCGGTGCAGCTATTCGCGAGGCTGTCGCCGCGGCGGGCGTCGGTGACACCGTGGTGATCCTCGGCAAGGGACACGAGAGCGGGCAGGAGAGTGCCGGAGTGGTCCACCCCTTCGACGACCGAGCACAGTTGAGAGCAGCATTGACAGAGCACGTGGCAGTTATGGACAAGACAGGGTCGATGGACAAGACAGGGTCAGGGGAGCGCGGGTGATCGCCCTCAGGCTCAGCGAGATCGCCCGGATCACCGGCGGCAAGGTCTGTGAGGCCATCGGCACCCCGGGTTCGAAGGCTGCGGGGTCGGACGGCGCGAGTTCGGATCCCCTGGTGGACGGCCCGGTGGTCACCGATTCACGGGAGGCCAGCGCAGGTAGCCTGTATGTGGCACGCATCGGCGAGTCGATGGACGGACACCAGTTCGCCCCGGCGGCGCGCTCCCAGGGAGCCGTCGCAGCGCTCACCTCGCGGCCGGTCGCCGACCTGCCGTCCGTGGTGGTCCCGGATGTGCAGGAGGCGTTCGTCTCGCTCGCCCACGCGCTGGTCGAGCGCAACGAAAGCGCCGTGGTCATCGGCATCACCGGATCCTCGGGCAAGACCAGCACCAAGGATCTGCTCTGGTCGGTGCTACAGCGCCATGGCGAGACGGTTGCCAACGTCGGCTCCCTGAACTCCGAGGTCGGCGTGCCGCTGACGGTGTGCCGGATCACTCCCACGACGGCATACCTCGTTCTGGAGATGGGCGCCCGAGGGATCGGTCACATCGAGTACCTGACCCGGCTCGCGTCGCCCCGGATCGGCGTCGTCCTCAACGTGGGGACCGCGCACCTCGGGGAGTTCGGCTCACGTGAGGCCATCGGCCGGGCCAAGGCCGAGCTCGTGCAGGCATTGCCCGCAACGGGGTTCGCGGTCCTCAACGCGGACGACCCGATTGTCTGGGCGATGGCGAGCCAGACCCGGGCCCAGGTCATCGGGGTCGGGCAGTCGGCTCAGGCCGCGGTGCGGGCGCTGGACATCTTGCTCGACGCGCAGGGTCGGGCCTCCTTCACCCTCGTCACCGACCAGGGCAGAGCCCCGGTCGTCCTGGCGTTCCACGGCGAGCACCATGTCGGCAACGCCCTCGCGGTCGCCGCTGTCGCCATGGCCCTGGGTTTGCCGCTGCCCGAGGTCGCCACGGCACTGGGGGACGCCCGCCCGCTCAGTCGCTGGCGGATGGAGGTTCACGAGCGGGCCGACGGCGTCACGATCGTCAACGACGCCTACAACGCCAACCCGGACTCGATGCGCGCTGCGCTGAAGGCGCTGACTGCCATGGGCCAGGGACAGGGCCGACGGACCTGGGCGGTGCTGGGCGAGATGCTCGAGCTCGGGCCCGACTCCGCCGCCGAGCATGAAGCCCTGGGCCGGCTTGCCGTGAGCCTGAACGTCTCGAAGGTGATCGCCGTGGGGCAGGGAGCCCGGCCCATCGACAGTGGCGCCCGCGACGAGGGCTCGATCCGGTCGGCAGGCAGCCAGTCGACCTGGGTGCCGGACACCGAGGCGGCCTTTGGCCTGCTCGGGCAGAACCTGGCCCCCGGTGACGTCGTGCTGGTCAAGTCCAGCCGCGACGCGGGGCTTCGGTGGCTCGGGGATCGTCTGCTCGACGGCACCGTGACCGAGGTGCGCTCGTGAAGGCAGTCCTGCTGGCCGGAGGTATCTCGCTCATGGTGTCGCTGCTGGGCACCCCGCTGTTCATCAAGTTCCTGGTCCGCCAAGGCTACGGCCAGTTCATCAGGGACGACGGACCCACCTCGCACCACACCAAACGCGGCACCCCCACCATGGGTGGGGCACTTATCATAGCGGCCTCGCTGCTGGCCTACGCGGGAGCGCATGTCTTCACCGTGACCCCGCCGACGGTGAGCGCGATGCTGGTCCTGTTCCTGATGACGGGACTGGCAGTGGTGGGCTTCCTCGACGACTACATCAAGATCTCCAAACAGCGCAGCCTGGGGTTGCGCACCAAGCAGAAGCTCGGCGGACAGACCCTGGTGGCAACGGCGTTCGCGTTCCTCGCGCTGCAGTTCCCCAACAGCCGGTTCCGCACACCCGCCGTGCCGTTCGTGTCCTTCGTGCGCGACACCAACGTCAACTTCGCCTTCGCCGGGACGGTGCTCGGAATAGTCCTGTTCGTGATCTGGGCGAACCTGATGATCGCCGGCACCAGCAACGGGGTGAACCTCACCGACGGCCTGGACGGGCTCGCGACCGGCGCCAGCGTGATGGTGTTCGGCTCCTACGTGCTGATCGCGATCTGGCAGTTCAACCAGAACTGCCAGAGCAACCCCGGCGCCAACTGCTACGAGGTTCGCGACCCGCACGACCTGGCAGTGGTGGCCGCCTCGCTGGTGGGGGCCTGCTTCGGC
This sequence comes from Dermatophilaceae bacterium, assembly GCA_014377705.1. GTDB lineage: Bacteria > Actinomycetota > Actinomycetes > Actinomycetales > Dermatophilaceae > UBA4719. The sequence goes on along the minus strand of JACMPC010000019.1, from coordinate 12,483 downwards.
TTTCTGTGGTGGAACGCCTCCCCGGCGAAGATCTTCATGGGCGATACGGGGTCGCTGGCGCTGGGCGGTGCTATGGCCGGTCTGGCCATCACCACCCGCACCGAGCTGCTCATCGTGATTCTCGGTGGTCTGTTCGTCATCATCACGCTCTCGGTGATCATCCAGGTGGGCTCGTTCAAGATGACCGGCCGGCGGGTGTTCAGAATGGCTCCCCTGCAGCACCACTTCGAGCTGGCCGGGTGGGACGAGATCACCATCGTCATCCGGTTCTGGATCATTGCCGGACTGTTCGTGGCGCTCGGGCTGGGCGTCTTCTACGCGGAGTGGGTTGTCGGAGCAGGGTGAGGAAGCAATGAAGAGCTCCACGGATCCTGACCCCAGCTACGAACCCCGCGAGGGGTCGCGCGAGCTCACCCACCGCGACGCCGACTGGTCATCGCTGCGCATCCTGGTCACCGGCCTTGGTGTCAGCGGGTTCGCGGCTGCCGATGCGCTCTCCGAGCGCGGCGCCATCGTCACCGCGGTCAGTGCTGACGCCACACCCGCCATCGTCGAACGTGCCCGGATCCTGGAGATCCTGGATGTGGATGTCCGGCTCGGGCCCGAGCACCTGCTCACGGTGCCTGCGAGCACCGAGCTCGTGGTGACCTCACCCGGCTTCCGTCCCGACCACCCCCTGTTGCTCGCCGCGGCAGCACGCGGCATTCCGGTCTGGGGCGAGGTCGAGCTCGCCTGGCGAATGCGCGCCCGGTCCGGCGCGGCGCCATGGATCACGATCACCGGCACGAACGGCAAGACGACGACCGTCAAGATGCTTGCCTGCATCCTGCGCGCCGCCGGGCTGCGCGCGACCAGCGCCGGGAACGTGGGCACCCCGCTGCTCGAGGCGGTCCTGCACCCTGACCCGTACGACGTGCTGGCCGTTGAGCTGTCCAGCTTCCAGCTGCACTGGGAACGGTCGGTGGCCCCCTTCGCATCGGTCTGCCTCAACGTCGCGCCCGACCATGTCGACTGGCACGGGTCGATGGACGAGTACGGCCTGGCCAAGGCCAAGGTCTATGCGGGCACCCAGGTCGCCTGTGTCTACAACGTCCAGGACCCCGCTACCGAGCAGATGGTCATGGACGCCGATGTCGTGGAGGGCTGTCGCGCCATCGGCTTCACCCTGGGCCTGCCGGGGCCGTCCATGGTCGGACTGGTCGACGACGTTCTGGCCGACAGGGCGTTCGTCGAGCAGCGCAGGACCTCGGCCGCGGAGCTCGCCACCCTGGCGGACCTGCAGGGAGATGGCCCCTCCGTGGCACCTCATAACGTGGCAAATGCCCTGGCAGCCGCGGCACTGGCACGCGCCTACGGGGTGGGCCCGCTTTCGGTGCGTGACGGACTTCGCGCCTTCGTCCCCGACCCGCACCGGATTGCCGACGTGGCAACAGTCGACGGGGTGCGCTTCATCGACGACTCCAAAGCCACCAACCCCCACGCCGCGGGCGCTTCCCTGGCTGCCTTCGAGCATGTGGTGTGGATCGCCGGGGGGCTGCTCAAGGGAGCTGATGTTGACTCCCTCGTCCAGTCGATGGCCGAACGGCTGCGAGGAGTCGTGCTGATCGGGGCCGACCGCGAGCAGATTGCCCGGGCCCTGCAGCGACACGCACCCGATGTGCCGGTGGTCGACGTGCCCGACACCGAGACTGGAGTCATGGATCTCGTGGTGGCTCGCGCCGGCGCCCTGGCACAGCCCGGCGACGTGGTCCTGCTCGCCCCTGCGGCAGCATCGATGGACATGTTCTCCAACTATGGCGCACGTGGCGACGCGTTTGCCGAAGCGGTACGCCGCTACGCGAGCCAAGACGAAGGGCCCACCGCACCGTGACCACTACCTCGTCCTGGCCCGGCTCGTCAGCCACCCCGGGAGGCAGGAGCCGGCCCCCAGCCTCAGCCGGTTCGCCCGCCTGGCGCAAGGCCATGCCGTGGCTGGAACGTCTCGAGTCCCCGGTCACCACCTACTACCTGCTGCTCAGCGCGACCACGATGCTGGTCATTATCGGCCTGGCGATGGTCCTGTCTGCCTCCAGCGTGACCTCCTACAAGGAGTCCAACTCGTCCTATACGATCTTCCTCAACCAGCTTCAGTACGCTGTCGCCGGCGTCATCGGGGCCTTCGTGGCCAACCGGCTCCCCCTGTCCGTCTGGAAGCGGATATCCGTGCCGCTGCTGGCTGTGGCAATCATTCTTCAGGGGCTGGTGTTCGTGCCGGGGCTGGGTGTCGAGGTCAACGGCAACCGCAACTGGATCCACATCGCGGGCCAGCAGGTTCAGCCTTCGGAGTTTGCCAAGTTCGCGCTGGTCCTTTTCGGTGCCAGCGTACTGACGAAGAAGCGGCGCCTTCTAGGCGAGTTCCTGCATGTCGCGGTGCCGCTGGTGGTCCCGGCAGGAGGGCTGCTGTTGCTGCTCGTCCTGGCCGGTGGCGACCTCGGCACCGGTCTGGTGCTTCTGGCCATCATTGGCGGGATGCTCTTCGTGGCAGGCGTCCCGGCTCGGATGTTCCTCATGGCGGGGGTGATCGCCGCGGGGCTGGCCACAGCGATGGCGCTCACGAGCGCCAACCGGATGGGCCGCATCCAGACCTGGCTGAGCGGGTGCACCGACCCCGGCAAGTGCTTCCAGACGATCCACGGTCAGTACGCTCTGGCCGATGGTGGCTGGTGGGGGGTCGGCCTCGGTGCCAGCCGGGAGAAGTGGTCGTGGTTGCCCGCTGCCCACAACGACTTCATCTTCGCGATCATCGGTGAGGAGCTCGGCCTGCCGGGAACCTTGGCGATCATCGCCCTGTTCGGGCTGCTGGCCTTTGCCTGCTACCGGCTGGTCCTGCGCTGCGACGACTTCTTCGTCCGGATCGCGACCGCCGGCGTGATGGTCTGGATCCTCTCCCAGGCTGTCATCAACATGGGTGGGGTGATCGGGCTTCTTCCGGTCATCGGGGTTCCGCTGCCTTTGGTCTCAAGCGGTGGCTCAGCCTTGATGGCAACGCTGTTCGCCCTCGGCATGTTGTTGTCGTTCGCCCGAAACGAGCCTGGCTGCCGTGAGGCCCTCGCGGCCCGTCCGGGTGTGGTGCGTCGATCTCTCGCGGTGATGGCGACCCGCCGTGGTCGCAGATCATGAGTGCTCGCTCCGGGCAGGGGTTGTCGTCGGTGCTTCTGGCTGGTGGCGGTTCGGCGGGCCATGTCTCGCCCCTGCTGGCTCTCGCGGACTGCCTCCGGCGCCGGGACCCGGACCTGAGGGTGACGGCTCTGGGCACCCAGAACGGTCTTGAACAGCGTTTGGTGCCTGCCCGCGGATACGACCTGCGGACGATCCCGAAAGTCGCCTTTCCCCGTCGGCCCGGGGGTGCGCTGGGGCGACTGCCGAGGGCACTGAAGGCGGCCGTCGACGCGGCTGGCGCTGCGATGGATGCGACCTCTCCTGACGTCGTGGTTGGCTTTGGCGGGTACGTCTCGTCGCCGGCATATCTGGCTGCCCGCAAGCGAAAGATCCCCATAGTGGTGCATGAGCAGAACTCCCGGCCGGGTCTTGCGAACCGCCTGGGTGCGCGTCTGACGCCGTACGTCGCCACGACGTTCGCCTCCACCTCGCTGGCACATGCCACCGCCATCGGCATGCCGTTGCGTCGCGAGATCGCGGTGCTGGACCGGGCAGCAAGGCGTTCAGAGGCGCTGGCGCACTTCGGCCTCGACGACCACAGGCCGACACTGCTGGTCACCGGCGGGTCCCTGGGAGCTCACCGGCTCAACGCGGCGTTCGCGTCACAGGTCGACGCGCTACGCGCACGTGGCATACAGGTGCTGCACATCACCGGACTTGGCAAGGCGTTCGCGCAGGACTCGAAGATGACCGGGCCGCCGTACGTCGTGGCCGACTACGTCGACCGGATGGACCTGGCCTACGCGGCAGCCGATCTGGTGGTTGCCCGATCCGGTGCCAACACGGTCTGCGAGCTGACAGCGGTCGGGCTGCCGGCTGTCTACGTGCCCCTGCCGATCGGCAACGGCGAGCAGCGGTTCAATGCCGCCGATGTGGTGGCAGCCGGCGGCGGCATCCTGCTCGACGACTCGGCTCTGACGCCGCAGTGGATCGAGGAGGCGCTGGTCCCGCTGGTGACCGATGGGCCGCGGATCGCCGGGATGGCCCGTGCCGCGGCCACGATGGGGGAGCGCGAGGCGGACGAGCGGCTGGCTGATCTGGTTGCCGTGGCAGCGGACTCACGAGGTGTTCGATGAGCTCAACAAGCGGGTCACCCTCCGCTGCGCCGTCGACACCGTCGACACCGTCGACGTATGTTCATGCCGCCAACGGGTCGAACGAGCGGTTTGACTTCGGCGACGAGGTCCCGCCCGCCGGCAGCCTGGGGGCGGTCCATTTCATCGCCATCGGTGGCGCCGGGATGTCCGGCGTTGCCAGGGTGATGCTGGCGAGGGGTCTGACGGTCAGCGGGTCCGATGCCAAGAAGTCCCTCGTGCTGGCCGCCCTTGCCGCTGAGGGAGCCCAGGTCCATATCGGCCATGACGTCGCCAACCTCGCAGGCGCTGACACCGTTGTCGTCTCCTCGGCGATCCGGGAGAACAACGTCGAGCTTCGAGAGGCCCGCTCGCGCGGGCTCCGGGTGCTGCACCGCTCCCAGGCCCTGGCATCGGTGATGCAGGGATCTCGCAAGGTTGCGGTCGCCGGCGCCAACGGCAAGACCACGACAACCTCGATGCTGGTGGTGGCACTGCAGCAGTGTGGTGTCGACCCGTCGTTCGCCGTCGGCGGCGAGCTCGCCAAGCATGGCACCAACGCCCACCACGGCACGGGCGAGATCTTCGTGGCCGAGGCCGATGAGAGCGACGGGTCGTTCCTGGTCTACCGGCCAGAGGTTGCCATCGTGACCAACGTGCAGCCTGACCACCTCGACTTCTACGGCACCTTCGAGAAGGTGCAGGCGGCCTATGCGAGGTTCGCCGCGACGGTTCAGCCGGGTGGTCTGCTGGTGACATGCGCGGACGACCAGGGATCGCGGACCCTGTGCGAGGTTGCCAGGGCGGCCGGCACCCGGGTGATCAGCTATGGCATGGCAGCTGACGCGGACGTCCGGCTGCGCGACGTGGGTGGTGCCGGGATGCAGGCGTACGCAACGCTGACGCGCGGCGAGGGCAGCCATCACCGTGGTGTCGGCGTTGCCGCCGGGCTGCCCGGGATCGGACGTCTCGACATCTCTATTCCGGGACGACATAACCTGCTCAATGCGACCGCTGCTCTGGTGGCGGCCACCGAAGGGCTGGGACAGGATCCCGCCCGGGTCCTGCGGGGACTCTCGAGCTTCACCGGCACCCGGCGACGTTTTGAGCCCAAGGGCGAGGCTAGCGGTGTCCGGGTGGTGGACGACTACGCGCACAACCCCGGCAAGGTGTCCGCAGTGGTTGAGACCGCCAGGGTCCTGGCCGCCCCGGGACGACTGATCGTGGTGTTCCAGCCGCACCTCTACTCGCGGACCCGCGATTTCGCGGCAGAGCTGGCGGAAGCGCTGTCGCCGGCGGATATCGTCCTCGTGATGGAGGTGTACGCCGCGCGCGAGGACCCCATGCCGGGGGTCAGCGGCGCACTGATCAGTGACCGGCTCGCTGACCGGTATGCCGGCGACCCCCAGGCGGGAGAGCGAGTGCGGTTCGTGCCCTCCTGGTCCGAGGTGGCCCCGCTGGCGGCTCGGCTTGCCAGCCCGGGGGATCTGGTCCTGACCGTCGGGGCAGGCGACGTCACCATGATCGGGCCCGAGATCCTGCGACTGCTGGACAACCCGCCGGATGCGAACGCGACCACGGTGGGACAGCTGGGACAGGAACGCCATTGAGCCGACCTGCCGGTCCAGACAACAGTCGCGGTGTCCGGGGAGCCACTCCCCGCGGACCTTCGGGGCTGCCGTCCTCGCGGGCGCGGTTCGATGCGCGGGCGGCACGGGTCCGGCGCCGCCCCTGGCTGTTGTCGGCCCTGATTGCGGTGGTGCTGGCGGTGGTTGCAGGTGGGGTGTGGCTGGTTGAGGTCAGCCCGGTCCTGGTGGCCAGGACGGTCCGGGTCGAGGGGGTACCAGAGCGTGACGTCGCCGGTATCGTTGGCCGGGCCGCGGTCCCCATGGGTACCCCGCTGGCCAAGGTCGACACGCTGGCCATCGCCCGGAGGGTGATCCTCACGGCGTCGCTGGCCGAGGTCACGGTGAGTCGTTCATGGCCCAGCACGGTTCTCATCGCGGCGATTCCCAGAGTCCCGGTGCTGGCGGTCAAAAACCCTCAAGGTCAAGTGAAGGTTGTGGATTCTCAGGGAGTTGCCTATGCCACGGTGGCCAGACCGCCCAACGGTGTGCCGCTGATCGACACGGTGGAAGACCCTTCGAGCCTGGAGTCCATGCGGGCCGCCATGACCGTTCTCCGGGCGCTGTCCGCGGGGCAGCGGGACAAGGTCACGAGGGTCACGGTGGTGGGCCCGAACATGGTCACCCTCAAGCTGGGCGGGGTCACGGTGGTGTGGGGAGGGGAGTCTGAACCTGACCTAAAGGTCAAGGTGATGACGGCCCTGCTAAGGCAGAAGGGCGTCGCGACGATCGATGTCAGCGCGCCGCGCACCCCCGTCATCAGATGAGGCACCCGACACGCCGCTGCCAGGGTTGATCGTGGGGGACGGAGGCAATACGGTCATCGTGGACAGGGTAAGACTGACCATAACCCTATAGTTCACATCTAGGTTAGTCGATGCGTGAAACAGCGCTTACGATGTGCACCATCCCCCACGGACTCAAGCAGGACCGATTCAAGGAGAGGCCAACCGACGTGGCAGCACCGCAGAACTACCTAGCCGTTATCAAGGTCGTCGGCATTGGCGGAGGCGGCGTCAATGCGATCAACCGGATGATCGAAGTCGGTCTCAAGGGGGTGGAGTTCATCGCCATCAACACCGACGCGCAGGCCCTTTTGATGAGTGACGCTGACGTCAAGCTCGACGTGGGCCGTGAGCTGACCCGGGGTCTTGGCGCCGGGGCTGACCCGGAGGTCGGCAAGAAAGCGGCCGAGGACCACTCCGAGGAGATCGAAGAGGTGCTCAAGGGCGCCGACATGGTCTTCGTGACGGCGGGCGAGGGCGGTGGAACCGGCACCGGCGGCGCACCCGTCATTGCCAAGATCGCCAAGGGGATAGGCGCGCTCACCATCGGTGTGGTCACCCGGCCCTTCACCTTCGAGGGGCGCCGACGGGCCAACCAGGCTGAGACCGGGATCGCCAGTCTTCGCGAGGAGGTCGACACTCTCATCATCATCCCGAACGACCGGTTGCTCTCGATCAGTGACCGGGCGGTCAGCATGCTCGACGCCTTCCGCAGCGCCGACCAGGTCCTGCTGTCCGGCGTTCAGGGCATCACCGACCTGATCACCACACCCGGTCTGATCAACCTGGACTTTGCGGATGTCAAGGCTGTGATGCAGGGGGCGGTCTCGGCCCTCATGGGTATCGGCTCGGCGCGTGGTGAGGACAGGGCGGTCCAGGCCGCCGAGCTGGCGATCTCCTCGCCGCTGCTCGAGGCGAGCATCGACGGGGCACATGGGGTGCTGCTGTCTATTCAGGGTGGCTCAGACCTCGGCCTCTTCGAGATCAACGAGGCTGCACGCCTGGTGCAGGAAGCCGCCCATCCGGAGGCCAACATCATCTTCGGGACAGTCATCGACGATGCCCTCGGTGACGAGGTGCGGGTGACGGTCATCGCCGCGGGTTTCGACGGCGGCGGTCCGGTTCGTCGCAGCGACGAACGGGCACTGGGTCAGGTCGCCGGATCGACCCCGCGCCCGGCGGCAACGGCCACTCCGGTGCAGCAGTCGCGCCCGGCTCAGCCCGCTCAGCAGGTCAGGCCACCGGCCCACCCCGCGCAGGTGCCGCTCGCCACTCAGACACCGCCGGCAGTGGGCACGCCAGCTGCAAACGGTGCTGCACCCGCTCAGGCGTCCGGCAACGGAAGCCAGCCCCCTGCCTCTCACCAGGTGGGGCCGGTGGTAGTCGCACGCCCCCCTCGCACCGTCACCTTCGACGACAATGACGACCTGGATGTGCCCGACTTCCTGAAATGACGCTCGCCCTGGTGTGCGTCGTTGTCAGGATTGACACCTGACACAGCTGGCACCCGTGACACATCTGACACATCTGACCCGCAAGGGGGGTCGGTCTGCCTGGTCGGCCGCCCCTTTGCGTTGCCTAATCCGGAAACTCGGCTAGCGTGACCCGTGTGTTTTATTGGCGTCAGCAGAATCCAGGTCAGGGGTTTGGTGGTTGCGGTGTCGACTGGGGGTTCACGTCGAGCAGTGGTGGATCCAGCGTGGGGGACTTTGCCGGCCTCAACCTCGGCGGACAGGTGGGCGATGATCCGGCCACGGTCGCGTCCAACCGGCTACGGGTCGCCGCTTCTTTTGGGGTGCAGCGAGATCATCTTCTGTTCATGAGCCAGTGCCACGGCAGTGAGGTCGCCGTCGTCGAAGGCCCATGGGAGGGCGAACCCCCCGGGGTCGACGCGCTCGTGACGACGCAGACCAACCTTGCGGTGGCAGTCCTGGTTGCTGACTGCACCCCGGTTCTGATGGTCGACCGGATCGCAGGGGTGGCCGCTGCGGTGCATGCCGGGCGTCCGGGGATGATGCACGGAGTCGTCGGGCACGCGGTCGACGCGATGGCCGACCTGGGCGCCCGGTCGATCAGCGCGGCGGTTGGTCCCTCGGTGTGCGGGCGCTGCTACGAGGTTCCCGAAGAGATGAGGGCCCAGGCCGCCAAGGTCAGCGCGGTCACGGCTGCCGTCTCCTGGGAGGGGACGCCGTCCATCGACGTGGCCGCTGGCGTGGTCGACCAGTTGCAGGCGAGATCTGTTGCGGTGCAATGGGTTCGGGGCTGCAGTCGGGAGTCCGGGGAGCTCTTCTCATATCGGCGCCAGCACCGGACGGGTCGCTTTGCCGGCGTGGTCCGGTTGCTGGAAGCCAACGACGGTGCGGTATGACGCCCGCCTACGATGCGGCTGTCCGCCGTGAGGAGCTCTCCGCACGTCTTCAGCAGGTTGAGGAGCGGATCGGCTCCGCCTGCAGGGCAGCGGGACGACCGCGCGGCGACGTCACGCTGATCGTGGTCACGAAGCACTTCCCCGTTCAGGACGTCGAGGCGCTCTGCGAGCTGGGAGTGAGCAATATCGGGGAGAACCGCGATCAGGAGGCGTCGGCCAAGATTGCCGCTCTGCCGCCCGAGGTGCGTCGGCGTCTCCAGGTCCACTTCATCGGGCGGCTGCAGTCCAACAAGGCAGCCTCGTTGGCGTCCTATGTCGACACGGTCCATTCCATCGACCGGGAGAAGCTGGTGCGGGCCCTCGACCGTGCCGCTGCTGCCGGGGGGCGTGAGATCGGCGCGCTGGTCCAGGTGAGCCTGGACGCAGACACGGCTGCAGGAGGGCGCGGCGGCATACCGCTCGAGGGCGTGGCCGCGTTGGCGGACAGCGTTGCCGCTTCGGACCATCTCACGCTGCGGGGTCTCATGGCGGTGGCGCCGCTGGGGGTCGACCCCGCGGAGGCTTTCGCCCGGCTGGCCACCGCGGCGGGTGGGGTGCGTGCTGGACACCCCGGAGCGGGGTGGATCTCAGCCGGGATGAGCGCCGATCTAGAGTCGGCGGTCGCAAACGGCGCGACACACCTGCGTGTCGGCAGCGCAATCCTCGGTTCGCGCCCGCCGTTTGGGTAGTTTTAGCAACAGCAGGGTCCACTGGCGTGGATAGTTCGATGACCTTCCGAGAATGACATTCAGAACCCGATGACGCAGAACGTTAGTGAGGAGCTCGCGATGGCTGGGGCACTGCGCAAGACGATGGTGTATCTCGGGCTGGCGGAAGACGAGCGTGACGCGGCCTACGAGGACTACGAGGACTACGACGAGTCCCCTGCCCGTCAGGACGCACCCGCTCGCCAGGAGCATTCCGCTGCTGTGACGCCGCTGCCGGCTAGGACGCCCATGGCCCGGGTGGTCCGCGACGTCGAGGTGGGCGCGCTGAACCGCATCTCGACGATTCACCCACGCACCTACAACGAGGCCAAGAACATCGGCGAGAGCTTCCGCGAGGGCACCCCGGTGATCATGAACCTCACGGATCTTGATGACGCGGACGCCAAGCGCTTGGTGGACTTCGCAGCGGGGCTGGTGTTCGGTCTCCACGGCTCCATCGAGCGGGTCACGAGCAAGGTATTCCTGTTGTCGCCTGCTCACGTCGAGGTGACGGCCAACGAGGTGGAGCCGCCCAAGGCTGCCTCGCGTGGCTTCTTCAACCAGAGCTGATCGGGACATCATCACCACCCCGCTGCCTGATCGTCGTCACGGACAGTCATGCTGGACATTGTGATCTCTGTTCTGTTATTCGTCTTGAACCTTTTCTTCATTGCCCTGATCTGCCGCCTGGTCCTGGACTGGATCCAGGTCCTGGCCAGGGAGTGGCGTCCTCGCGGGCCAATCCTCGTCTTTGCCGAAGGCGTCTACACCGTTACCGAGCCGCCGCTGAAGTTCCTCCGTCGTCTGATCCCGCCGCTGTCGCTGGGCGGGATGCGTCTGGACCTGGCCTTTCTCGTATTGATCCTGGCTGTCTCCTTTGCTTCGAACGTGCTCGCCCGGCTGTGATATCGGGCTGAACGACAAGGTGGTCGATCACCTGACGGACCCGTCGCCGGCCCGCGAGCCAGGTGGGCATTGCGGACATGCCGCCGGTCCCCTATAAGGTGATGCGGCCCCCCGAACGAATCGACCGAGGTGACTACATGGCGTTCATGCCCGAGGATGTCCTCAACAAGAATTTCACCGCGACTCAGTTCCGTCGTGGCTACGACGAGCATGAAGTCGACGACTTCCTGGACGAGATTGTTGTTGAGCTTCGCCGTCTCACCAGTGAGAACGAAGACCTCAGCAGACAGCTCAAGACCTGCCAGGAAGACAGGGGAACCATGCCCTCTGGCGCCAAGGACAAGATCGCGGCCGCCAGAGCCAGTGCTGATCAGGCGGAGAAGGATGCGGCCGCTCGCATTGCCAAAGCGAACGCCGAAGCTGACCGCGCCGAGACCCTGGCGACGGAGCGATCCCGGGCGGAGCGTGACTCCGGTTCTCGGATCGCCAAGGCGAATGCTGATGCTGATCGTGCGGAGGCACAGTGCGCTGAGCGGACAAAGGCAGCAGAGGCGGCCGCGAGCGAGATCGCCAAGTCCGCTGTTGTTCCTCAAGCAGCCAAGGAGTCAGCGCGACCCGCGGTTGACTCGACCACAGGGAAGACAGGGCTGGGCTCGGCGGCTGGTGTGCTCGCTCTGGCGGAGAAGCTGCACGAGGAGTATGTGTCCGAGGGCCAGAAGACGCGCGAACGCCTCATTGGCGAGGGCCAGCTACGTCACGACCAGGTCATCGGTGAGGCCAAGGCCAAGCAGGAAGAGCTTCGGTATGGCGCTCAGGCCAAGCACGATTCGCTCATCGCGGAGGCAACCACACGGCATGAGCAGATGATCACGGAGGCGCGCGAACGTGCCACCGGGATGGTCGCCGAGGCACAGCAGAAGCGGGCCGAGGTGCTTCAGACGCTCGGTCATGAGCGCAGCATGCTGCAGAAGAAGATCGACGAGCTGAGAACGTTCGAGCGGGACTACCGCTCTCGTCTGAAGGCCCACCTCGAGAATCAGCTGCAGGAGCTGGCCCAGATCGGCGACAACGAGCTGAACGGCGGCAACAAGTCGTAGGGCTTTCGGTCCGGCACGAAGGCGGACCCCAGGTTGGCCTGGGGAGCCTGACGCGGGCGCTGACCATCAAGGTCTGCGTCCCGCTCCTCTTTTATCTCTGCGGTCGTCTGGTCCCAGCTCTGCGGTTCGTCGGGCAGGGGTAGGGGCAACCGGCCGGCTTCACTGCGGCGTTTCCCATTGAGTACCGCGCCAGATGGCCGTATCCTCACGCGACATGTCCGTGTTCGTTGGGGACGACGAAGTGCCATCATGGAAGGCGGATCATGGCTGTCAAGAAAGCAACCTCAGCCACCAAGAAAGGCCTGCCCACGCAAAAGGCTGCCTCGGCCAGGACCGCATCGACGAAGACGAGCGCGCAGGGAGCAAGAGCCGCCGGAATGACCGCGACCGAGTCCGCCGCGAAGAACGGGACCGCGGCCAAGACCGCTGCGAAGCCTGCGGTCAGGAAGCCTGCGGCCAAGGAGCCAGCTCAGCCGGGGACCGCCGCCAAGGGATCTGGCTCACCCAAGGCCGCGGTGAGGGCAAGTGCGCGGCCTCAGCGGCTTCGGGTGCGCGAGAACGAGACGCCGTGGACGACCAGGGAGCTTGCGACGGTCCGCGCTGACCTAGAGGCCGAGATTGAGCGCCTGCAGCGAGAGATATCGGTGGCCGAGCTCGATCTGGTCGATCTCATGCGCGATGCGGG
>JACMPC010000018.1 GCA_014377705.1 Dermatophilaceae bacterium | reverse complement strand
GGCTAGTGGCCAAACCTAGGGATGGTGCGGGCTACTGGGCGCTGGATCCGGCGCCGGCAGGCCCGCAAGCTCTCTTTGCGGCCCGGCCATTCGTACCTCTGTCTGTCGGGTGAGGGCAGAACGGTGCTTGCCCAGTAACCTTGTCCCCTGTGAAGACCTTTGAGCAGTTGTTTGCCGAGTTGACCGACAAGGCTGCCACCCGCCCGCAGGGGTCGGGCACCGTCATCGAGCTGGACGCAGGAGTCCATGCCATCGGCAAGAAGATCGTCGAAGAGGCGGCCGAGGTGTGGATGGCTGCTGAGTACGAGGGCGCGACGCGCACCGCCGAGGAGATCAGCCAGCTGGTCTATCACCTCCAGGTGCTGATGATTGCCGCTGACATCTCGCTGGAAGACGTCTACGCCCACCTCTGACCCGACTGCCCATCCGCAACGCTAGGACCTCATCAGATGTTACGAATTGCCGTGCCCAACAAGGGTTCTCTGTCTGTTGCAGCCGCCGAGATGCTGCGTGAGGCCGGGTACCGGGGCCGTCGTGACCCCAAGGAGCTCGTGCTGACCGACGTCGAACAGGACATCGAGTTCTTCTTCCTGCGCCCGCGTGACATAGCGGTGTACGTCGGCTCAGGTAGTCTCGACGGCGGCATCACCGGTCGCGACCTCCTCTTGGACTCGAAAGCCGCCGCGGTCGAGGCGATGCCCCTGGGCTTCGCCGCCTCGACCTTCCGGTACGCCGCTCGACCAGGTGTCGCCACGAGCGTCCAGGACATTGACGGCAAGCGGGTCGCGACCAGCTACGCCGGGCTGGTGTCGGCGCATCTGGCCGAGCATGGTGTCTCGGCAGACGTCGTTCGGCTCGACGGCGCCGTCGAGACTGCCATCACGCTCGGGGTGGCGGACGTGATCGCGGATGTCGTCGAGACCGGGTCCACGATGCGTCAGCAGGGCCTCGAGGTCTTCGGCGACCCGATCCTGCGCAGCGAGGCGGTCCTCATCCAGCGGATGGGCAACCAGTCGCAGGGCGCCCTCGATATCCTGACCCGCCGTCTCCAGGGCGTCATCACCGCGCACCGCTACGTGATGATGGACTATGACGTCCGGGTTGAGCTGGTTGAAAGAGCCTGCGCCCTCACCCCCGGCCTGGAGTCGCCGACGGTGTCACCGCTGCACGAGAAGGGCTACGTCGCAGTGCGTTCCATGGTGCCGCGCAACCGCACGAACCAGCTGATGGACGACCTCTACGATCTTGGCGCGCGAGCGATCCTGGTCACCGATATTGCCGCGTGCCGGCTCTGATGCCCGGCAAACCGAATGACGGTGGCACCCGGTCGGACCCGTATGCCGTGTTTCGTCCGCACCGGGGCCGCAGAGTCGCCCTGACGATGTCAGCGCTGTCCCTGGTGATCTTCACCGGGGTCGCGCTGTCGATGCCGTGGGTGGATCCGCAGTTCGGCGGCTGGGGACTGCTGGACCGGTTGATCCTGGTCCTGTGCGGCCTTGCCTTCACAACGGCCCTTTGGCGCTTCGCCTCGATTCGGGCTATCCCCTCCACGCAGGGACTGGTGATCCGCAACCTGGTCACCACCCGCACCGTGGAGTGGGCGCAGATCATCCGTGTGCAGTTCGGGGGCGGCGCTCCCTGGGTGAGCGTGGACCTCGACGACACCGATACCGTTGCGGTGATGGCGATCCAGAAGGCCGACGGTGTCTTCGGCCGGGCCGAGGCGTCGCGGTTGTCGGCGCTGGTACAGGTCCACAGCCGGCCCCGCACCACTGACTGAGGTCTTCGTCGGCCCGATGACCACGGGTTCAGGGGAGATCAGTCGAGTTCAGGGGAGATCAGATGAGCAGGACGGATCAGACGTCAGGGTCAGCCGAGGTCAGGCGTCGCCTCGTCGTAGTCGTCCGCGAGTCCGTCCGCAGGGGCGGGAACCCGGGTACAGGCCTCGACATACGTCAGGCCGGTGAGCATGAGCAGATCCACGACGACGGACCGTACCTGGGCGCGGATGACCTCAGCCGACAGGCTCGTCTGAGGCTCCACCTGCGAGGATGATCGCGCCAGCGCAGCAAGGGCGGCGCGAGAGCCGGTGGCCAGCCGCCGCTCACCGAGCTGAACCGCAATCTCGGCGGTGACGTCAGCCAGCGACGAGATCAGGTCCACATAGGGGGCCGGGACCTCTTCGCCGACCCTGACCGCGACCGAGGCACGCCGCACCAGGACACGGATGTTGCGGATCGCGCGGTCCAGAGGCTCCATCAGGTCGGCGATCGCCTGCACTCCTGGCAGATGTCGTCGCCTGAACGGTGAGAGCCGGACCACGGCGATACCCTCCGCGGAGAGATCACGCAGCTCGTCCAGGGCATGCTCTGAGTTGCGGGCCCGTGTCAGCGTAGCGATGGCCAGGTCCAGGTCGGACTGGCGCAGGGCTCTGGCGGTGCAGGTGAGGATCGAGGAGAGCTCCTCGACGACGACTGCTGCCTGTGCCCGCGGCCGGCGAAGTGGGGACGCAGGGGTGATCGTCGCTGCCAGGAGGGCGACGCAGCCCCCGACCACGGCGTCGACCCAGCGGCTCACGGCATACTCCTGCTGGACCACCAAAGTGGTGACGATGACCGACTGAACACCCGCCTGGGTCACCAACATCGTGCCGGCCCCGAACAGCACCGCAATCGTCATGGCGGTGAGGGCCACCAGCGCGATCTGCCAGACCCCCGAGCCGGCGAAGTGCACGAAGATGTCACCGACCAGCACTCCGATCGCCACCCCTATCGTGACGTCGATGACGCGCCGAAGCCGCTGACCGTAGGACATGCCCAGGCAGAGCATGACCGTGACCGGTGCGAAGAAAGCGTTCTGGTGATGGAGCAGGCCCGTGGCAACCCACCAGGCCACCGCCGCCGCCGTGGAACATTGAACAATGAAGAACGACCGTTGGCGAAGTCGTGCGAATCGTTGACCCATCGACGCTTTGGAGCGTTGCGCCGCGCGGGGTGCCAGCGCCGCGCCCCACGAGCGCCACCGAGCGATCAGGGAGGTCATGGGCTTAGCCGTTCTGGTCGTAGGTCGCAGCTTCCGCAGCCCTCAGGTTGGTCGATTCTACAAGGGTTCAAGGCCGCCCACCGGTGGCGACCCGGTGTGCACGATGAGGTCCGCCGTGCCGCGCGTCCCGTCGGCCGCGAACAGGGCCTCCTCGCCGGCAGCCCAGCGCTGCCAGTGCGGCAGATACGAGTCGCCGTCACGCTCGATGCCCCGCCGGAATCGTTCATCACGGCCCGCCTCCAGCCAGATGAGCGCCGACTCGAGCTGCCGGCCCGGCTGCGCGCCGGACCCCACCCCCTCCAGGAGCAGGAGGGAGGTGGGAGGCAGGCTGAGCCACTCGCCATACCGATCGTTCTCCCAGTCCCATCGGCGGTATGCCGCCTGCTCACCGCGAGCGAGCGGGGCCAGAACCTGGTCGTGCACGTCGGCAACAGCCTGCGTCAGTCCGTCCCAGCCGGGGTAGAGGTCGTCCATGTGGATGACTCGTGCGTGCGGGAGCCGATCGGCCAGAGCGACGGTGAAGTCGGTCTTGCCCGCACCGCTCGGACCGTCGATGGCGACGACCTTCGTTGTGCCGCAGCGCTTCTGGGCGTCGTTGATGATCACAAGAGCCGCCGCGATCACCTCGTCTGCCTTGGTGAAGTGCATGTCTGGACTGTAGAGCGCCGCAGACAGTCCGATGCTGGTCGGTACGCTCGTGTGGTGAGTGTCGCGATACGGGTCATCCCCTGCCTTGATGTTGACGCCGGCCGCGTGGTCAAAGGGGTCAACTTCGAGAACCTCCGTGATGCCGGTGATCCTGTTGAGCTCGCCAAGCGGTATGACGCTCAGGGCGCCGATGAGCTGACCTTCCTTGACGTCACCGCCAGCAGCGGCAACCGCGAGACGACGTATGACGTGGTCCGCCGAACCGCCGAGCAGGTCTTCATCCCGCTGACCGTCGGCGGTGGCGTGCGGGAGGTCCACGACGTGGACCGCCTGCTACGGGCAGGGGCGGACAAGGTCGGGGTCAACACGGCGGCAATCTCCCGGCCGGGCCTGATCGGTGACATCGCGGATCGTTTCGGTTCTCAGGTCCTGGTGCTGTCGGCAGATGTGCGGCGCCGCCGCGACGCGTCGGGTTCGCCCACCAGCGGGTTTGAGGTGACCACCCACGGTGGGCGCCAGGGGACCGGCCTCGACGCGATCGCGTGGTGCGCGCGGGCGGCCGAGCTGGGCGCCGGGGAGATCCTGCTGAACTCGATGGACGCCGACGGCACCAAGGGCGGGTTCGACCTTGAGCTGATCGAGGCCGTCAGGCGCGCGGTGACTGTGCCTCTGATCGCCAGCGGCGGCGCTGGTGTGATCGCCGATTTCGCACCGGCCGTCGAGGCAGGGGCGGACGCGGTGCTCGCGGCCAGTGTCTTCCACTTCGGCGAGCTGACCATCGGTCAGGTGAAGGAAGCACTGCGCAGCCACGGGCTGCCCGTCCGCTGAAAGCGATCGCGGAGATTGTGGCGCGCCAAGTGTGCGCGAGTCTCGCTGGCAGGCGGCCCGAGTGACCTGAAGCCGCCACCGTCCCGAGGTTTGCGGGTTTTAAGTTTGCACCGTCCCGAGGTTTGCCGGGTTGAAGCCGGCACCGTCCCGAGGTTTGCCGGGTTGAAGCCGGCACCGACCCTAGGTTTGCGGGTTAGATGGCGGCTAGGGCTTCTTCGGAGCCGGTCACGTCCACCTGGGCTACGTCCTTGCGGCCGAAGGAGTAGAGGAGGAGCTCGCCGGGCTTGCCGGTGATCTCGACCGTGCCCTGATCGGTCTTGGCGTGGACCCGACGCTCGCCGTAGGAGGGGGCCACCAGGACAACTCCCACCGCGGACCGGGCCAGCTGCAGCCGGGCGACCCTGGAGACGATTCCCCACAGCGCCGACTCCAGATCGTCGGGAAGCTCCCGGGAGACCCACTCGTGCCCGGCGCGCAGCACGTCTTCATGGTGGACGAAGAACTCGGCGGTGTTCGTCGCCTCGTCCACGGAGCGCAAGGAGGTCGGAGACCAGGATGGGGGACCCGTGCGAACCTTGTTGACCAGTCGCGGCCACTCCCACGCGGCATACCCGTTCTGCACCTTCTCCAGGCGGCCGGCCAGAGCGGGCACCAGGATGCCCGCGGAGACATCGGGCCGCCCCTCGCGCACCACGAGATGGGCGGCAAGATCGCGGGTCCGCCACGGCGAGCACAACGTCGGCGCGTCGGGACCAACGCGTTCGAAAGTGTCGCACAGGCCCCGGCGTTCGTTTCTGGCGAAGCGTGTCATGCCGTCATCCTGACATCCCGGCCGCTGCCTCGAACCACGGAAGTGGCCCATCTGACAGTGGGCGACGGGCTCAGGCTTCGACGATGGACACGCCGAGCAGCACCACGGCCACGGCGCTCACCAGGCCAACGCCTGCCGAGATGCCTTTAAGCGCAGGGTTCTTCAGAAGGGTGTGCAGCGCGGCACCGAGGCCGGACAGCAGGACGAACGCCATCTTGATCAACAGCGTCGTCTTCCAGGCGGCACTCTCCGCGGCTGCTCCGGAGAGCATCGCGCCACCGGTCAGGACGAGCACCGCGAAGGCGGGCCAGGCCACCCAGGCAAAGGTGCGCGCAGCCGGGGCGAGCCCCGCCGGGGCGGTCCGGCGCAGCGGTCCCACGAGCGCCAGGAGGACGACCTGGCCGCCCACCCAGATGGTCGCCGCCAGCACGTGGAGGGTCAGCACAACTACATCGAGGTCGATTGTCAGCACTGGTCCATCCAACACTGCGGGTCTGGTGCCTTCGTCCAGGGGGTTCGCACGGCAGAATGTGCAGGGTGACTTCCACCCGTTCCACCCCTTCCGCCCCTTCGCCCTCCATCCTGCCCACCGAGCTTGCCTCGCGTCTCAAGCGCGACCGCGACGGCCTGGTGTGCGCCGTCGTGCAGCAACACGACAGCGGCGAGGTGCTGATGGTCGGCTGGATGGACGACGAGGCCCTTCGCCGCACGCTGACTTCCGGGCGGGTGACCTTCTGGTCGCGCAGCCGGGGGGAGTACTGGCGCAAGGGCGACACCTCGGGCCACTCCCAGCACGTCAAGACCGTTGCCCTGGACTGTGACGGTGACGCCCTGCTGGTCCGGGTGGACCAGGTCGGCGCGGCCTGCCACACCGGCGCGCGCACCTGCTTCGGCGACGATGACCTGGGCGCGGTTGAGGGTCACCGGGATGAGTGACTCCACCCCCGCAAGCGTGCCCGGCGGTGTGCCCAGGCTGGGGTATGGCGTGACGTGGCCCTCGCTGGACACGTTCACCGAGCTGGCCCGCGCCAGGCGGGTCATCCCGGTGGTGCGCAGGCTGCTCGCCGACGCCGAGACGCCGGTGGGCGTCTACCGCAAGCTCGCCAAGAATGCGCCGGGCACGTTCCTGCTGGAGTCCGCAGAGCACGGGGGGGTGTGGTCGCGGTACTCCATCGTGGGCGCCGCCTCCAGTGCCGTGCTGGCAGAGAAGGACGGCCTCACCCACTGGATCGGCACCCCACCGGTGGGAGTCCCTGTCGGCGGCAACCCGCTCGAGGCCCTGCGTGAGACGGTCTCGGCGCTCGCCACCGATCCGATCCCGGGCCTGCCGCCGTTGACAGGTGGCATGGTCGGGGCCATCAGCTATGACGCCGTGCGTCGCTGGGAGAGGGTCCCGGACAACGCGCCGGACGAGCTGCGCCTGCCGGAGCTCTCCATGATGCTGGCGACGGATCTGGCCATCCTGGACCACTCGGACGGGTCGCTGCTGCTGGTCGCGAACGCCATCAACTACGACGCGACCGACGAGCGGGTGGACGAGGCGTGGAGCGACGCGGTCGGCCGGCTGGACCGGATGACAGCGGACCTGGCCGCCGCGGCCCCGAGCACCGTGGCCGTCATCGAGCCGGCCGTGCCGCAGGCGACGAGCAACCAGACCCCCGACCAGTTCTGCGCCATCGTCGAGGCCGGCAAGGAGGCCATCCGCGATGGTGAGGTCTTCCAGGTCGTGCTCTCGCAACGTTTTGCGATGGACTGCCCCGCCGACGCGCTCGACGTCTACCGGGTGCTGCGCGCGTCGAACCCCAGCCCTTATATGTACCTCCTGCGGCTCCCCGCGCCCGACGGCACGGCATACGACGTGGTGGGCTCGAGTCCGGGGGCACTGGTGAAGGTGACCGGCCGGCGGGCGATCACCCACCCGATCGCGGGCTCCCGGCCGCGGGGCGACACCCCTGAGGAAGACGTCGCCCATGGCGTGGACCTGCTGGCCGACGCCAAGGAACGCTCCGAGCACGTCATGCTCGTGGACCTGTCGCGCAACGACCTGCAACGGGTGTGTCAGGCCGGCACCGTCGACGTGGTGGAGTTCATGACCATCCGGCGCTACAGCCACATCATGCACCTGGAGTCCACGGTCGTCGGCGACCTCCGGCCCGGGCAGAGTGCCTATGACGTGCTCGTGGCGACCTTCCCGGCCGGCACGCTCTCGGGGGCGCCGAAACCGCGTGCCATGGCGCTGATCGACGAGCTCGAGCCGAGCCGGCGCGGCATCTACGGCGGGGTGGTCGGCTACCTCGACTTCCATGGCGACCTGGACATGGCGATCGCGATCCGCACCGCCGTGATCAGGGACGGCACGGCCTACGTCCAGGCCGGCGGCGGGATCGTCGCCGACTCGGTGCCTCGCCTGGAGTTCGAGGAGAGCGTCAACAAGGCCGCGGCTGCCCTGCGGGCCGTGGCCTCGGCGGCAGGGTTGCGGTCACCGTGATCGACCGGCTGGCCAGCAAGCGGACGGTGCTGGTGCTGCTGCTGGGTGCCTCCTGTCTCGTCCTTGTCAGTGGTTCACGCGAGTGGGTCCAGGGGTCGGTCGCCGATACCGTGCTCGGCGCCAGCGCCTTGCGTGGCAGGGGCTCGGACGTCGCCCCGGGGGCGATGGCCGCCGCGCTGGTGGGCCTGGCCTCGGCCGTGGCTGCGGCCACGTCCGGGCGGGTGGTGCGCTTCGTGGCCGCCTCCTCGGCGCTGATCGCCGCGGTCCTGGGCGCGGCAGTGGTCGTCTCGGTGCTGTCCGACCCCGGGGGTGCCCTGGCGGCCATGGCGGCTGCCGGCACCGGACGTAGCGGGACCCTGGTCGCCAACGGCCGAGCCGGGGGTTGGGTGTGGGTCGCCTTCGCCGCGATGGTGGTCATGGGGGCCGGCGCCCTGGGCGCGCTCGTCGGCGGACGGCGCTGGCGGGGGCTGTCCAGCAGGTATGACGCCCCTGAGCCAGCTCCGGGGCACGAGTCGGAATGGGATCAGCTCTCCCGCGGTGAGGACCCCACCGCCCGGTGATGACGGCGGTATCGAGCTTCTGGGTTTCCCCAGAGCGCCTTCCGCTGACAGGATGACGTCCAGGCGCTCAGGGCAGCGCGCAGAGAGTCACGAACGGCAGCACTGAAAATCATGAACAGCCCCACCGACAAACCCTAGTATTCACTGAGAACGCACACGAGCTGCGGTGAGAACGAGAGCCGCGCCTTGTCGCCCTACTGAGGAGAGACCAGATGGCAGAGCTCCAGGACGGCCGGAGCCCGGCAGCGTGGACCGCCGTTGCCCTCGTGTTGCTGGCTGCGGCCCTGATCGCAGTGGCAGTGCTGATCAAGAGCTGGCCCATGGCGATCGTGGGCATCACCCTGACGGTCGTCGGCGCCGCTGCCGGCAAGATCCTGGCCATGGCCGGATTTGGCCAAGCCAAGTCCGAGGGGTCGGCCACAGGCACACGGGCCCGCTGATCGGCGCGGGCCGGTTCGGCAGGTGGGCCGGTTCGGCAGATTCCCCCACTCGCCGATATCCTTGCCAGATGCCTACAGTCCTCGACGAGATCATCGACGGCGTTCGTGCGGACCTGGCAATTCGGACGGCCCTCGTTTCGCTCGATGACCTGAAGAGCCGGGTGCGGCAGGTGGCGGTGGTTCACGACGCCTACGCCGCCCTGCGTTCGGGGCAGGGCGTCAAGGTCATCGCCGAGGTCAAGCGCTCCAGCCCGAGCAAGGGCGCCCTCGCCATCATCGCCGACCCTGCCGGGCTGGCGGCCGACTATGCCGCGGGCGGGGCGAGCGTCATCAGCGTACTGACCGAGCGGCGCCGCTTCGGGGGCAGTCTGGAGGACCTGGCGGCAGTACGTGCGGCGGTGGAGATCCCCGTGCTGCGCAAGGACTTCATCGTCTCCTCCTACCAGGTATGGGAGGCCCGAGCCCACGGGGCGGATGCGATCCTGCTGATCGTCGCGGCGCTCGACCAACCCACTCTGGTGGGCTTGCGCGAGCGCGCAGAGTCACTGGGGATGAGCGCTCTGGTCGAGGTGCATGACGAGGCCGAGGCAGAGCGGGCGGTCGAGGCAGGTGCCCGCATCATCGGCATCAACGCCCGGAACCTCAAGACCCTCGAGGTCGACCGCGGCACCTTTGCGCGGCTTGCCCCGCTCATCCCCTCCGGGATCATCAAGGTCGCCGAGTCCGGCGTTCGCGGACCACATGACGTGCTCGAGTACGCCCGGGACGGCGCCTCTGCCGTCCTGGTCGGCGAGAGCCTGGTGGTCGGCGGCCGTCCCCGCGAAGCCGTGGCCGAGCTCATTGCCGCGGGGTCCCATCCAGCGTTACGCCAGCAGGGAGCCTGATGAACGACCAGCCCAGCACGTCTGCCGCTGCCACCGGGGGCCCGCAGGCCGGTCGCTTCGGTGATTATGGCGGCCGATACGTTCCAGAAGCCCTCGTCGCGGCCCTCGAACAGCTCGACGAGGCACGGCTCAAGGCCAGGATCGACCCCGCATTCCAGGGTGAGCTCGAGCGGCTGCACCGGACGTACTCCGGCCGTCCGAGCATCCTCACCGAGGTTCCCCACTTCGCTGAGCATGCCGGGGGGGCCCGCATCCTGCTCAAGCGCGAGGACCTCAACCACACGGGATCGCACAAGATCAACAACGTGCTCGGGCAGGGACTGCTGGCCAAGCGGATGGGCAAGACGCGCATCATCGCCGAGACCGGCGCCGGCCAGCACGGTGTCGCCAGCGCGACCGTCGCGGCCCTGATGGGGCTCGAGTGCGTCGTCTACATGGGCACGAAGGACACGCAGCGGCAAGCGTTGAACGTCGCCCGGATGCGGCTGCTGGGCGCCGAGGTCATCCCGGTCAGCCATGGCAGCGCGACCCTGAAGGACGCGATCAACGAGGCTATGCGCGACTGGGTCACCAACGTCGGGACCACCCACTACGCGATCGGCACGGTCACCGGTCCGCATCCGTTCCCCGAGATGGTGCGTGACTTCCAGCGGATCATCGGCGTCGAGGCCCGGGCACAGGTGCTCGACCTGGTCGGCCGGCTGCCCGATGCCGTGTGCGCCTGTGTCGGCGGTGGCTCCAACTCGATGGGCATCTTCCACCGTTTCATCGACGACGAGTCGGTCCGGCTGATCGGCTTCGAGGCCGGCGGGCACGGTGTTGGCACGGACAAGCACGCCGCTCGCTTCAGCACCGGCGTGCCAGGGGTCCTGCACGGCGCGTACACGTATGTCCTCCAGGACGAAGACGGGCAGACCCTGGAGTCCCACTCCGTCTCGGCCGGGCTGGACTACCCGAGCGTCGGACCTGAGCACTCGTTCCTGCGGGACAGCGGCCGGGCCGAGTACCGGCCGATCACGGACACCGAGGCCATGGATGCCTTCTCCCTGCTGTGCCGGACCGAGGGGATCATCCCCGCCATCGAGAGCGCCCACGCGCTCGCCGGTGCGCTGGAGATCGGGCGCGAGCTCGGGCCGGGTGCCGTCATCCTGGTCAACCTGTCAGGTCGCGGCGACAAGGACGTCGACACGGCGGCCCGGTGGTTCGGGTTGCTCGATGATGAGCAGCCCGACGGGTTGGAGCAGCGGTGAGCGGCGTCGCAACGGTTTTGGCCAAGACCCGGGAGCAGGGCCGGGCCGCCCTGGTGGGATACCTGCCAGTGGGCTTCCCCGACCTTCAGGGGTCGATCGATGCCATGGTGGCCATGGTCGAGTCGGGCGTGGACATCGTCGAGATCGGCGTTCCGTACACCGATCCGCTGATGGACGGTCCTGTCATCGCGCACGCGGCCGACGTCGCTCTTCAGAACGGGACCCGGCTGGCTGACATCTTCACCGCGGTGCGAGCGGTTGCCCACGCCGGCGCTCCCGCCCTGGTGATGACCTACTGGAACCCCGTCCTGCGGTATGGGGTTGACCGGTTCGCCGACGACCTTGCCAGGGCCGGCGGAGCGGGCCTGATCACCCCGGACCTGATCCCCGACGAAGGCGCGCAGTGGATCGTGGCCGCCGAACGCAACGGCCTCGACCATGTCTTCCTGGTGGCCCCCAGCTCCACCCCGCAGCGGCTCCGGAGCACCACCTCGGCCTGCACGGGATTCGTCTATGCCGCCTCGAGCATGGGGGTGACCGGTGCACGCACCTCGGTGGGTGACGCGGCGGAGGTGCTGGTCACCCGCACCCGTCAGATGACGGCCACCCCGATCTGTGTCGGCCTCGGTGTCTCCACCGGTGCTCAGGCCGCTCAGGTCGCCGCTTTCGCGGATGGCGTGATCGTCGGCTCGGCCCTGGTGCGCTGCCTGGCCGACGCAGCCTCGCCCGCAGATGGCCTCACCGCGATCCGTGAGCTGTCAGCCGAGCTGGCCGCCGGCGTCCGCCGAAAGCGCTGACCTCTTGGACCTGCGCAGCCGTGCCGGGCTGGCTGACGTCGTCGGGCTGTCGGCCCGGCTGATCCTCGGCGGTGTCCTCATCTGGGCCGGGGCCGCCAAGGTGACCAGGCCGGCACTCTCGGCGCTGGCGGTACGCGCCTACCAGATCCTTCCCTACGACTTCGCGGGCTATGTGGGTTACGCGCTGCCGGTGCTCGAGATCCTGATCGGGCTGCTTCTGGTCGTGGGCATCTTCACCCGCCTGTCCGCGGCGGTAGGCGGCCTGCTGATGGTGGCCTTCATCATCGGCATCAGCTGGGCGTGGGCCCATGGGTACTCCATCGACTGCGGCTGTTTCGGCGGCGGGGGAACGATTGCGGCCTCTCAGACGCAGTACCCACAGGAGCTACTGCGTGACGTCGGTTTACTTGCCTGTGCCGCATGGCTTGTCTCTCGTCCCCGGACCCCCTTCAGCCTCGACCGCCGTTTGTTCGGATAAGGAGAACCACCCAGATGCGTCCAGACGCCTCCAAGAAGATCGCCACGGTCACGCCGAAGAGCGGCCCCAGCGTCGTCATCATCGGCGCGGTCGTTGCCGTCGTGGTGATCCTTGCCGTGGTGGTGGCCATCGTGATCGGCAACAACAGCAAGTCGGGCTCGTCGGGCGCAGCCTCGGGGAACCCCGTTCCTGTCGGGGTTGTCGGAGGCACGGGCGGCGGCATCCTGGCCGACCAGAGGGCGGCCAAGAGCAAGGTGCCGACGGTGGACGTCTACGCGGACTTCCAGTGCCCGATCTGCGGCAGGTTCGAGGAGCAGTTCGGTCCTGCCCTCACCGCGTTGGCGAAAGCCGGTGAGATCAAGTACGTCGTGCACATGATGTCTTTCCTGGACGACAACCTCGGTAACGACTCGTCGAAGCGATCGACCAACGCGGCGGCCTGCGCGTCTGATGGGGGCAAGTTCCTGGAGTACCACTCCGCGGTATTCGCGGCTCAGCCGGCCAAGGAGGGTGACGGCTACACGGACGCCCAGCTCACGGCGTTCGCCAAGACTGCCGGGATCACCGGCTCCGCGCTGACGACCTGGCAGCAGTGCACCACCTCGGGTCAGCACTCCCAGTACGTCACCGATGTCGCGGAGGCCTCAGGCAAGGCAGGAGTGACCGGGACGCCCACCGTGAAGATCAACGGCAAGAACATCACCAAGACCCTGACGACTCCCGATGCTCTGGTCGCAGCGGTGAAGGCCGCAAAGAGTTGATCGCGTCCATCCCAAGCCCGGAGCAGTCGGTCTGGTTCATCGGGCCGTTTCCCCTGCGGGCGTATGCCATGTTCATTCTCGCCGGGATCATCGTGGCGGTATGGATTACCCAACGTCGTCTGGAGGTCCGTGGCGGCGAGCCGGGTCAGGCGCTGGATGTGGCGGTGTGGGCGGTTCCGTTCGGGATCGTCGGCGGTCGCATCTACCACGTGATCTCCAGCCCGGGGCCGTACTTCGGTGACGGCGGACACCCGCTTGACGCCTTCAAGATCTGGCAGGGCGGTCTCGGTATCTGGGGAGCGGTGGCGCTGGGCACCGTGGGTGCCTGGATCGGCTGTCGCCGCCACGGAGTCAGCCTGCTGGACTACGCGGACGCGGCTGCACCCGGCGTCGTTCTGGCCCAGGCGATCGGGCGCTGGGGCAACTACTTCAACAACGAGCTGTTCGGCACCAGGACCGACCTGCCCTGGGGCCTGGAGATTCACTGCTGGGACCAGGGCGTGGGCGTGGCAGCCACCTGCCCGGGTGGCACCACGAACATCCTCGGCACCTTCCAGCCCACCTTCCTCTACGAGTCGCTGTGGTGCCTGCTGGTCGCGGTGGTCCTGGTGCTGGTGGACCGCCGGTTCAGTCTCGCCAGAGGACAGGTCTTCGCGCTGTACGGGATCCTCTACACGCTGGGCCGCGGGGTCATCGAGATGTTGCGCTCCGACCAGGCCAACTACGTCCTGGGACTACGCCTGAACGTCTGGACCTCGGTGACCGTCTTCGCCGGCTCCGTGCTCGCCTTCTGGCTGCTGGGTGTGCGGGCGTCACGCGAGTCGTCCGCTGAGTATCCGCCCGCTGACACATCGACCGCTGATGAAGCATCGATCAACGAGTCCCACCCATCTCAGCATCCGGACTGAGCCGTTTCGCCTGTCAGGATGAGTACGCTTTCCGGTATTCTAGACTTTCCTCGCTGGCCAATGCCGTCCATGCAGGTGCCCGAGGTGCTTGTCGAGACGTCAAGGGACGGTGCAGATTATGGCTTCTTCGCTGTTCTCGGCTCAGCCGGTGAATCAGGGTTTGTACAACTCCGAGTTCGAGCACGATGCCTGCGGGGTTGCGCTCGTGGCCACGATGCGTGGCAGCGCCGGGCACGACATCATTGATCATGGTCTGACGGCGCTTCGCAACCTCGAGCACCGCGGCGCGACTGGTGCCGACCCCCTGGTCGGCGACGGCGCAGGCATCCTGACGCAGATCCCGGACGCCTTTCTGCGCGCGGTGGTGGATTTCGAGCTGCCTGCCCGCGGGGCCTATGCCGCCGGTATGGCCTTCCTGCCGGTGGAACAGCAAGAGCGTGCTGCAGCCGAGAAGACGATCTCGGCCATTGCCGCGGAAGAGGGCCTGAAGGTCCTTGGCTGGCGGGACGTGCCGATCGACGCGGACCTGGTCGGTGATGCGGCCCGGGCCTGTATGCCGCACTTCGGTCAGCTGTTCGTCACGTCGTCGGTTGGCCGGGTGGTGGGTCTGGGACTGGAGCGCCTGGCTTACTGCCTGCGCAAGCGGGTTGAGCACGAGTCGCCGGTCTACTTCCCGTCCCTGTCGGCTCGCACGATGGTCTACAAGGGGATGCTGACCACCGGCCAGCTGGAGCTCTTCTTCCCGGACCTGTCGGATGACAGGTTCGTCACCGAGCTGGCGCTGGTCCACTCACGTTTCTCGACCAACACCTTCCCCTCGTGGCCGTTGGCACACCCCTACCGGCTGATCGCCCACAACGGGGAGATCAACACGGTCAAGGGCAACCGAAACTGGATGAAGGCTCGCGAGAGCCAGCTCGCCAGCGGGGTGATCCACGGCGACCTGGAGCGCCTCTTCCCGATCTGCAGCCAGGGGGCGTCGGACTCGGCGACCTTCGACGAGGTCCTCGAGCTGCTGCACCTGGGCGGTCGATCCCTGCCACACGCGGTCCTGATGATGATCCCCGAGGCGTGGGAGAACCACGCGGAGATGGACCCGGCCCGCAAGGCCTTCTACGAGTTCCACGCCACGTTCATGGAGCCCTGGGACGGCCCTGCCTGTGTCACCTTCACCGACGGCACCGTCATCGGCGCCGTCCTGGACCGCAACGGCCTGCGTCCGGGCCGCTACTGGGTCACCGATGACGGCCTGGTGGTCCTCGCCTCCGAGACAGGTGTCCTGGACCTCGAGCCGGGCCGGGTGGTCCGCAAGGGCCGGCTGCAGCCGGGCCGGATGTTCCTGGTCGACACCGAGCACGGCCGCATCGTCAGCGATGACGAGGTCAAGTCCTCGCTGGCGGCCGAGAACCCTTATGGGGACTGGCTGCACGCCGGCCTCATCCATCTGGGGGCACTGCCCGAGCGCGAGCACGTCGTGCACACCGCGGCCTCGGTCGCCCGTCGGCAGCAGACCTTCGGGTACACCCAGGAAGAGCTCCGGCTCCTGCTGTCGCCGATGGCACGCACCGGGGGAGAGGCGCTGGGCTCGATGGGCACCGACAGCCCCATCGCGGTGCTCTCCGATCGGCCCCGCCTGCTCTTCGACTACTTCACCCAGCTCTTCGCCCAGGTGACCAACCCGCCGCTGGACGCGATCCGCGAAGAGCTCGTGACCTCCCTGGGCACCGTGATCGGTCCGGAGGGCAACGCGCTCTCAGTCGGCCCGGCGTACGCACGCCAGCTGGTCCTGCCCTTCCCCGTGCTCGACAACGACGAGCTTGCCAAGATCGTCCACATCAACGCGGACGGCGATCTGCCCGGCTACGCCACCTACACGGTCAAGGGCCTGTACGACGTGTCCGGGGGGGCTGCCGCCCTGGAGGCCCGAGTCGCGGAGATCCTCTCTGAGGTGTCGGTGGCCATCGCGGGCGGCGCGCGTTTCGTCGTCCTCTCCGACCGTGACTCCAGCCGAAGTTGCGCGCCCATACCCTCGCTGCTGCTCACCTCGGCGGTACACCACCACCTGATCCGGGAGAAGACCCGCACCCTGGTCGGGTTGCTGGTCGAGGCCGGCGACGTGCGTGAGGTGCACCACGTGGCGCTCCTGATCGGGTTCGGCGCTGCGGCGGTCAACCCTTACCTGGCGATGGAGACGGTGGAGGACCTCGTTCGTGCGGGTGCCCTCCCGGCGGACAGCCCCGAGCGGGCGGTCAAGAACCTGATCAAGGCGCTCGGCAAGGGCGTCCTGAAGGTCATGTCCAAGATGGGCATCTCCACCGTGGCCTCCTACCGGGGCGCGCAGGCCTTCGAGGCCATCGGGCTCTCCCGCGAGCTGGTCGACTCGTACTTCACCGGGACCACCTCTCAGCTCGGTGGCATCGGCCTGGACGTGGTTGCCCAGGAGGTGGCGGCGCGACACGCCACGGCATACCCGCTGGACAGCGTGCGTCTGCCGCACCGCAAGCTCGCGGTGGGCGGGGAGTACCAGTGGCGACGTGAGGGTGAGCCTCACCTCTTCGACCCGGACACCGTCTTCCGGCTGCAGCACTCCACCAGGACCCGGCGCTACGACATCTTCAAGCAGTACACAGCCAGGGTCGACGAGCAGTCCGAGCAGCTGATGACGTTGCGCGGGTTGTTCGAGCTGGCGGCAGATCGTACGCCGGTGCCTATCGACGAGGTGGAGCCCGTCAGCGCGATCGTGACCCGGTTCAGCACCGGTGCGATGAGCTATGGCTCGATCAGCCAGGAGGCCCACGAGACCATCGCCGTGGCGATGAATCGCCTTGGTGGCCGGTCGAACACCGGTGAGGGCGGGGAGGACGAGGATCGCCTGCTGGACCCGCTGCGCCGGTCCGCGATCAAGCAGGTCGCCTCCGGGCGGTTCGGGGTGACCTCGCTCTACCTCACCCAGGCCGACGACATTCAGATCAAGATGGCGCAGGGTGCGAAGCCGGGAGAGGGCGGTCAGCTGCCCGGTCACAAGGTCTATCCGTGGGTGGCCAAGACACGTCACTCCACCCCCGGGGTCGGACTCATCTCGCCGCCGCCACACCACGACATCTACTCCATCGAGGACCTGGCACAGCTGATCCACGACCTCAAGAACGCCAACCCGTCGGCGCGGGTGCACGTCAAGCTGGTGGCCGAGGTCGGGGTGGGAACCGTCGCCGCGGGCGTGAGCAAGGCACATGCCGACGTCGTCCTCATCTCGGGCCATGACGGTGGAACGGGCGCCGCGCCGCTCACCTCGCTGAAACACGCAGGGGCTCCGTGGGAGCTCGGACTCGCCGAGACCCAGCAGACGCTGGTGCTCAACGGCCTGCGTGAGCGGATCGTGGTGCAGGTTGACGGCCAGCTCAAGACCGGGCGGGATGTCGTCATCGCGGCGCTGCTCGGTGCCGAGGAGTTCGGCTTCGCGACCGCCCCGCTGGTGGTCAGCGGCTGCGTCATGATGCGGGTGTGCCACCTCGACACCTGCCCGGTGGGCATCGCCACCCAGAACCCGGAGCTGCGTTCCCGGTTCTCCGGCAAGCCCGAGTTCGTCGAGACGTTCTTCGAGTACATCGCCCAGGAGGTCCGCGAGCACCTGGCCGCCCTGGGGTTCAGGACCCTGGCCGAAGCCGTCGGCGAGGTGTCGCTGATCGACACCGCGGCGGCGGTCCAGCACTGGAAGGCCGGCGGCCTCGACCTCACACCGATCCTGGCGGACATCGCCTCTCCGGACGGCGCCCCCCGCCGTAACACGCTCGGCCAGGATCACGGTCTCGGCAAGGCACTCGACCACACGCTCATCGAGCTGAGCCAGGCGGCCCTGCGCGACAAGACCCCTGTGCAGATCAACCTCCCCGTTCGCAATGTCAACCGCACGATTGGCACCATGCTGGGTCACGAGGTGACCAAGGCCTACCCTTCCGGTCTGCCGGACGACACGATTCAGATCTCGCTGACCGGGTCGGCCGGCCAGTCGCTGGGCGCCTTCCTCCCGGCAGGCATCACGCTGTGCCTGTATGGCGATGCCAACGACTATGTGGGCAAGGGCCTTTCGGGTGGCCGCCTGGCGGTTCGGCCCGACCGTGCTGCCTCGCTGCCGGCTGAGCACAACGTCATTGCCGGCAACGTGATCGCCTACGGAGCCACCAGTGGTGAGCTCTTCCTGCGCGGTCAGGTGGGCGAGCGGTTCTGCGTACGCAACTCAGGGGCCACCGCTGTGGTCGAAGGCGTGGGGGACCACGGATGCGAGTACATGACCGGCGGCACGGTTCTCGTCCTAGGGCCTACCGGCCGCAACTTTGCGGCGGGGATGTCCGGTGGCGTGGCCTACGTCCTGAACCTTCACCAGGATCGGGTCAACCGTGACCTGGTGGACCTCATGCCGTTGCGTGAACGCGATGTGGAGGTCGTGCACGAGCTTCTGACCAGGCATCGACGGTGGACCGAGTCCGCCGTCGCCGGAAGGCTGCTGGCGGACTGGGAGAACACCAGGAACCAGTTCACCCTGGTCCTTCCACGTGACTACCAGCGTGTCCTGGACGTCCGGACCACCGCCGAGTCCGAGGGACTCGACCTCAACGGCCCCGATGTCTGGGAGCGCATCATGGAGGCTTCTCGTGGCTGATCCCCGAGGGTTCCTGTCCACCCGCGACCGCGAGCTGCCCCGGCGCCGGCCGGTCCCGGTGCGGTTGATGGACTGGCGTGAGGTCTACGAACAGCAGGATGTCGCACAGCTTCAACGGCAGGCTGGGCGTTGCATGGACTGTGGCATCCCGTTCTGCCACAACGGCTGCCCGCTCGGGAACCGGATTCCCGAGTGGAACGACCTGGCCTGGAAGGGCGACTGGCGCGAGGCGGTCGAGCAGCTGCACGCGACCAACAACTTCCCCGAGTTCACCGGCCGGCTGTGCCCGGCACCGTGCGAGACGGCCTGTGTGCTGGGCATCAACCAGCCGGCCGTGACCATCAAACAGATCGAGGTCACCACGATCGAGCGGGCTTTTGACGCCGATGAGGTCACCCCCAAGGCGCCGGATCGCCTCACCGGCAAGACCGTTGCGGTGGTCGGGTCCGGGCCGGCCGGCCTGGCCGTGGCCCAGCAGCTGACCCGGGCCGGCCATACCGTGGCCGTCTTCGAGCGGGCCGACAAGGCGGGCGGGCTGCTGCGCTACGGCATCCCCGAGTTCAAGATGGAGAAGGCCGTCCTGGACCGTCGCCTGGCGCAGATGGCAGCCGAGGGAACCCGTTTCCGCAACGGTGTCGACATCGGCGGCGAGCTGACCGGCAAGAACCTGTGCGACAGGTATGACGCGGTCGTCCTGGCCATCGGTGCCACGGTCCCACGTGACCTTCCCGTCCCCGGACGAGAGCTGGACGGGGTCATGCAGGCCATGGAGTTCCTGCCCGCCGCCAACCGCGTCGCGCTGGGCGAGGAGGTCGAGGACCAGGTGGTTGCCACCGGCAAGGACGTCATCGTCATCGGTGGTGGCGACACCGGGGCCGACTGCCTCGGAACCGTCCACCGGCAGGGAGCTCGGTCTGTCACGTCGCTGGAGATCATGCCTCGCCCCGGCGAAGAGCGTCCGGCCTCCCAGCCCTGGCCGACCTACCCCACGCTCCTGCGCGTCGCGGGCGCCCATGAAGAGGGCGGGGAGCGTGTCTACGCGGTGAACACCACCCAGATCCTCGGCGACGAGCAGGGCCGCGTCCGAGCCCTGCGGCTGGTCGAGGTCGAGCAGACAGGCCGGGAGTTCACACCCGTTGAGGGCACTGAGCGGGAGGTCCCGGCGCAGCTGGTGCTGCTCGCCATGGGCTTCCTCGGACCGCAGTCCACGGGCGTGGTCCAGCAGATCGGCGTGGAGATGGACGAACGCTCGAACATCAAGCGGGACAAGGCGTTCATGACGTCGGTGCCGGGCGTCTTCGTTGCCGGTGACGCCGGGCGCGGCCAGTCGCTCATCGTGTGGGCCATCGCCGAAGGGCGTTCAGCGGCGGCCGGTGTCGATGCCTACCTCATGAGCCGCCCGTCCGCGCTTCCGCGCCCGGTGAGTCCCGCGGACCGGCCGCTCAGCGTCTGAGGTCCGGGCAGGGCGATTCACGTGATTGACCCCACGGCCAATACAATCGTGATCATGCGCCGCGCAAAGATTGTCTGCACACTTGGTCCTGCAACAGCTGTACCCGGGGGCGTACGGGCCTTGGTCAACGCCGGCTTGGATGTCGCTCGGATCAACCGCTCGCACGGGAGCTTCGAAGAGCATGAGGCCGCTTACGCCTCGGTGCGCGAGGCCAGCCGCGAGTCGGGCAGGGCGGTGGGCGTGCTCGTCGACCTGCAGGGCCCCAAGATCCGGACCGGCCGTTTCACCGACGGCTCGGTCACCCTGGCCGAGGGCGATCGGTTCACCATCACGGTCGATGACGTCCAGGGCGGCCAGGAACGCGTGTCGACCACCTACAAGGGGCTTCCCGGCGACGTGGAGCCGGGCGATCTGCTGCTGATCGATGATGGCAAGGTCGCGCTCAAGGCTCTGGAGGTCACCGACACCGACGTGGTCACCGAGGTCGTCATCGGCGGTGTGGTGTCCAACAACAAGGGCATCAACCTGCCTGGGGTCGCGGTCAGCGTGCCGGCTCTGTCAGAGAAGGACGAGGCGGACCTTCGCTGGGCGCTGCGGCTGCCCGCGGACATGATCGCCCTGTCCTTCGTGCGTGACGCCAAGGACATCGAGCGGGTTCACGAGATCATGGACGAGGAGGGCGTTCGCCTTCCCGTGATCGCCAAGGTCGAGAAGCCGCAGGCCGTCAAGAACCTCGCGGAGATCATCAACGCGTTCGACGCTGTGATGGTCGCCCGTGGTGACCTCGGGGTGGAGCTTCCCTTCGAGGAGGTTCCGCTGGTCCAGAAGCTGGCCATCGAGATGTGCCGGCGCCAGGCCAAACCGGTGATCGTCGCCACCCAGGTGCTCGAGTCGATGGTTGAGAACCCCCGGCCGACTCGCGCCGAGGTCAGCGACTGCGCCAACGCCGTCCTGGACGGCGCTGATGCCATCATGCTCTCCGGCGAGACCAGCGTGGGCAAGTGGCCGACCGAGGCTGTGCAGGCGATGGCGCGGATCATCGAGAGCACCGAGGAGCACGGCCTCGAGCGCGTTCCGAAGCTCGGCACCCGGCCGCACACTGTCGGTGGCGCGGTCACCGCAGCGGCGGCAGAGATGGGCGAGCTTCTGGGAGCCAAGTACCTGGTGACCTTCACTCAGCTGGGGGACTCGGCGCGTCGGCTCTCCCGGATCCGGTCCAAGCTCCCGATGGTGGCGTTCACCCCGTTGGAGTCCACCCGTTCGCAGCTGGCGCTCAGCTGGGGCATCAAGTCCCATCTCGTGGCGGCGGTTCGACACACGGACCAGATGACAGCCCAGGTGGACGAGGCGCTTCTCGAGAGCGGGGACTGCGTCGAGGGTGACACCGTGGTGATCGTCGCGGGCACTCCCCCTGGCATCCCGGGTTCCACGAACGACGTGCGCGTGCACCACGTGGGCGACGCCAAGAACAAGGTCGCTCCGGCATACGAGGATCTCGACTGAGCGATCACGTCGTACTGTTTGCGACCGGTCAGCCCGGTAGGCTGATCGGCGCAACCTTGCCGGGGTGGTGGAATGGCAGACACGGAGCACTCAAAATGCTTTGCTCGAAAGGGCGTGCGGGTTCGAGTCCCGCCCTCGGCACCAACTTCGCGAGCTGCTCTTTCGTGCCTGTGGCTGCCGCCCGGCGGGAATCTGGCTGGTCGTTGATGATGAGTTCGTGGCCCAGCGCTGGAAGGCGAGGGTGAGGCCGTGCTCGCGGCTCTGAATTGATCGGTAGGCTTCTCTTCGTGACCGAATTCGCCCACCCCCTGCCGAGCCCGCCCGCCAACTCTCCTGCACGTACCGCCGTCAAGCTCCGGATCCTCGTTGCCGAGGACGAGGCACTGATCCGCCTGGACCTCGCCGAGATGCTGGTCGAGGCCGGCTATGACGTGGTTGGCCAGGTCAGCAACGGCGAGCAGGCGATTGCTCTCAGCCGTGAGCTCAAGCCGGACCTCGTCCTGATGGACGTCAAGATGCCGGTGCTCGACGGGATCAGTGCGGCTGAGCAGATCGGCAGGGAACGGATCGCGCCCGTCGTGATCCTCACCGCCTTCAGCCAGAAGGAGCTCGTCGAGCGGGCCCGTGACGCCGGCGTGATGGCCTATATCATCAAGCCGTTCACTCCCGCGGACCTCGGCCCGGCGATCTCGATCGCCCGCTCCCGCTGGGTGGAGCTGCACGCGCTGGAGTCCGAGGTCGCTGACCTGGGGGAGCGGCTGGAGACCCGCAAGATCGTGGACCGGGCCAAGGGGGTGCTGATGGCCCAGCTGATGATCAGCGAGCCCGAGGCGTTCACCTGGATCCAGAGGACCGCGATGGATCGCCGGTTGGGGATGCGAGAGGTGGCTGCAACGGTGGTCGCGGGTATGCAGGGTGGCGCCGCGCGCCACTAGCTGTCAGTGTGCCTAGCGCAGCAGCACGACGAGCTGTGTGAGCACCGGGGCCACGACCAGAGCGGGCAGCAGGTCCCCCACCGGGATCTCACGAACTCGCAGCAGCCGCAGGGAGATCCCGACCAGCAGCAGTCCGCCGGTGGCCGTCAGAGCTGCGATGTGGGCCTGCGGCAGTATCGATCCCAGGAGCACTCCCAGCAGCGTCAGCAGGCCCTGTACGACGGCGACTGAGAGGGCGGACAGCAGCACCCCAATGCCGAACGACGACGCAAAGGCCATGGCGGCGAACCCGTCGAGCACCGCCTTCAAAGTCAGCTGGTCGATGCCCCGGCCCAACCCGTCGGACAGGGAGCCCAGGATCGTCAGCGGTCCGACACAGAACAGCAGCGAGGCGCTGAGCCAGCCTTCGATGAAGCGTTCCCGGGCCTCGTGCCCCTGGCCTGACTCCTGGGCTCCGACCAGTTTCGGGCGACGCGCCAGCCGGGCCTGGATGACCCCTGCCAGCCCCTCCAGGCGGCCCTCGACCCGTAGCAGCGATCCGGTGGTGCCGCCGATCAGGAGGCTGCCGAGCACGATCAGGATGGGCGCGCCCACACCCACCGCGGAGGCCAGGGACGCGTCGGTGACCATGAACGCGGACAAGCCGGCCATGAGCAGGGTCGTCAGGCCGAGACAGTCGGTGACCACCCACCGGGTGCGGTCGGGGAGTCGGTGACCCACCGCCATACCGAGCAGGGAGCCGACCACGATGGTGGCAACGTTGATCAAGGTCCCCAGACCGGGGAAGGCGTCGTTCATCTATCGGTCCCGTCCTCAGAAGCCGTCGACGACCGTCAGGCGCCGGGTGGCGTGGGGCGGATCAGGCAGGTGATCCGTGAGGTGCACACCCGGTTGCCGGCGTCATCGGTGATCAGGACGTCGTAGGTGGCCAGGGTCTTGCCGAGCGACAGCGCGGACGCCGTGCCGGTGACAAACCCGGATCGTGCAGCCCGGTGGTGTGTGGCGTTGATCTCGATCCCCACGGCGATCTTGCCCTCGCCGGCGTGCATCATCGCCGCGACGGACCCCAGGCTCTCCGCGAGCACGACGCTCGCGCCTCCGTGCAGCAGCCCGAACGGCTGGGTGTTGCCGTCGACCGGCATCCGCCCGACGACGCGCTCCGCGGTCACCTCGGTCAGCTCGATCCCCATCTTCTCCCCGAGGGTGCCGCCGTGCATCATGTCCAGTCTGCCAAGAACTCGCTCGAGCTTGTCGTCCATCGCCTGCCCGTCTGATTGTCCGTCTGTGGGGCTTAGGCTGCCATGCGTGAGCCGACTCCTCCTTATCGACGGTCATTCCATGGCCTATCGGGCGTTCTTTGCGCTCCCGGTGGCCAACTTCTCCACCAGCACCGGTCAGCCGACCAATGCGGTCTACGGCTTCACCTCGATGCTGATCAACGTCCTGCGCGACGAGGCGCCGACCCACGTGGGCGTGGCCTTCGACATCAGCCGGAAGACGTTCCGGCTGGCCGAGTATGCCGAGTACAAAGCCGGTCGATCGGCGACGCCAGATGAGTTCAAGGGGCAGATCTCGCTGCTGCACGAGGTGCTCGGCGCGCTGCGGATCCCCTACGTCGAGGTCGACGGCTTCGAGGCCGATGACGTGCTGGCGACGCTGTCCACCCAGGCCCTTGAGGTGGCCGGCATCGACGAGGTGCTGATCTGCTCGGGCGACCGCGACGCCTTCCAGCTGGTCAACGACAAGGTGACCGTCCTCTATCCGGTCAAGGGGGTCTCCGAGCTGGCCCGGATGACCCCGGCGGCCGTGGAGAGGAAGTATGGCGTGCCACCGCACCTGTACAGCGATCTCGCCGCGCTGGTCGGCGAGTCGTCCGACAACCTGCCCGGAGTCCCCGGGGTCGGCCCCAAGACCGCGGCCAAGTGGATCCAGCAGTATGGCGATCTCACCGGTGTGGTCGCCCATGTCGGCCAGATCAAGGGCAAGGCGGGGGAGGCGCTGCGCGAGCACCTCGACGGCGTCCTGCGCAACCGCCACCTGAACCAGCTCGTCCACGACGTCGCCCTGGAGGTCACGGTGGACGGCCTCGAGCGTCAGGCGTGGGACCGCGAGGAGGTGCACAAGGTCTTCGACGGCCTGGAGTTCCGGGTCCTGCGCGACCGCCTGTTCGCCACGCTGGAGTCCGTTGAGGTCGAGGCAGACTCGGGCTTTGACGTTCGGGGCTCGGTGCTGTCACCCGCAGAGGTTCCCGCCTGGCTGTCGGAGCACACCACACCTGGGGTGCGCGTGGGGGTGCATGTCGACGGCACCTGGTCGCGGGGGACCGGCGATGTCCTGGCGATGGCCATCGCGACCGCAACCGGCGAGGCGGCATACCTCGATCTGGTCGGCCTCGACCCGGCAGCTGAGGGTGCCACCGCCACCTGGCTGGCGGACCCGGAGCGACCCAAGGCGCTGCATGACGCCAAGGGGCCGATGCAGGCCCTCGCGGCCCGCGGCATGGCACTGGCCGGGCTGACCAGCGACACCGCGCTGTCGGCGTACCTGGTGCGGCCGGACCAGCGCTCCTACGACCTCGCCGACCTTGTGCTGCGGCACCTGTCGCGAGAGCTCTCCTCCGACACCGGGTCCGGCGGGCAGGGTCTGCTGGACTTCAGCGCGGACGGCGAGGCGGAGGCCAAGAGCGCCATGGTGCGCGCGCGGGCGGTCCTGGACCTGGCGGCCGCCCTGGACGTCCAGCTTGCGGAGACCGGCGGGGCAGCGCTCCTCGCCGACATCGAGCTGCCGCTGGTGGATGTGCTGGCGACCATGGAGCGCGTCGGGATCGCCGCCGACGTGCCGGCCATGGAGCAGCTGGAGGCCCACTTCGCCGAGCAGGTGCGCGAGGCGCAGGGCGATGCCTACAACGCGATCGGCGGCGAGCAGATCAACCTCGGCTCGCCCAAGCAGCTGCAGGTCGTGCTCTTCGACACGCTGAACATGCCCAAGACCAAGAAGACCAAGACCGGCTACACCACCGATGCGGACGCGCTAACCGATCTCTTCGCCAAGACGCAGCATCCGTTCCTCGAGGCGCTGCTGCGCCACCGGGATGCCTCGCGGTTGCGGCAGACCATCGAGGGCCTGCTGAAGTCGGTAGCTGATGACGGGCGGATCCACACGACCTACCAGCAGACGATCGCGGCCACCGGACGGCTGTCCTCGACGGACCCGAACCTGCAGAACATCCCGATCCGCACCGAGCAGGGGCGGCGCATCCGCGAGGCCTTCGTGGTGGGCCAGGGGTTCGAGTCGCTGATGTCGGCCGACTACAGCCAGATAGAGATGCGGATCATGGCGCACCTGTCCGGTGACGAGGGACTGATCCAGGCGTTCAGGTCAGGGGAGGACCTGCACCGGTTCGTGGGCTCGCGGGTGTTCGGGGTCGAGCCGGCCGAGGTCACCCCCGCCATGCGCTCCAAGATCAAGGCGATGTCCTATGGCCTGGCCTACGGTCTCTCGGCCTTCGGGCTCTCCAAACAGCTGCTTATCCCTACCACCGAGGCCGCCACCTTGATGGAGGAGTACTTCACCCGGTTCGGCGGTGTGCGCGACTATCTGCAAGACGTTGTGGTCAAGGCTCGGGGGACCGGGTACACCGAGACGATGCTGGGCCGGCGGCGTTACCTGCCCGACCTGACCTCGGACAACCGCCAGCGACGCGAGGCGGCCGAGCGGATGGCGCTGAACGCCCCGATCCAGGGCTCCGCGGCCGACATCATCAAGCTGGCCATGCTGCGCGTCGACAAGGCCTTGCGCGAGTCCGGTGCCGCCTCGCGGGTCCTGCTCCAGGTGCATGACGAGCTCGTCCTGGAGATTGCCCCGGGCGAGCGAAAGCCCATCGAGGCGATGGTCCGCAAGGAGATGGGCGCGGCCGTCGAGATGGACGTTCCGCTGGAGGTCAGCGTCGGGGTCGGCGGGTCCTGGCACGACGCCGTCCATTGATCGGTGTGTCCTATCGGGGGCAGGGATTGGCGTGCACGCCTGGCCCGGAAGACCCGGTCCATACCGAACCTAGGACTCGGCTACCCACGATGCATCAAGGGAATCTCAGAATGCGGACGGCTGTGCTGGAGGCTACTCTCCGGTAGATCTGTTCTCGTTGAGGGATGCACTGGGCGCCCGCGAGAGCATGACTCTTCGTGAGGTGGACATGCTTGGACGCTTGTTTTCAGGCGGAGCGCTTGCGCTCTGCGCGGCCGTCGTCTTGTTGATTGGTGGGGGTTCTGACCTGGAGCACGTCGCTCTGCTCGGAGCGGCTCTGGGCGGCGTCGTGGGCCTTGTTCCGCACAACCCGCCGCCGGGCAAGCTTGGTGGTTTCGCGCTCGGTTTCCTTCTTGCCTGGATCGGGTTCGGCCTTCGCGCCGCGCTGCTGCCGGACACCACTATCGGGCGGGCTGTTGCCGCATTCCTGGTGATCTTTCTCTGTGGCCTCGCGGCCGCACTCAGCGCCGGAAAGGTGCCGCTTTGGAGCGCTCTGCTCGGGGCCGCCGCCATCGTGGGCGCCTACGAGACGTCCTACACCACCGCTCCCACGGAGTTCCTGACCACATCACCGCAGTCCGCGACGACGGTACTTCTGGCCGCCGGGTTCGGATTCTTCGGCACCACCGTGATCACCATGTTTGCCAAGGCCCCTGACGGCGGGCCGGCGCAGGTCCTACCCGCCGATCCCTCGGGCGACGCGGAGAAGTCCACCGTCAGTGAGATAGAGATGCTCGAGCGTGCCCTGGCAGGAGAGTCCAAGTGAAAAGCATGTCCACCCCGGCCCGAATCGGAGCGGTATTCGTCCTGGCCCCCGCGATGCTGGTGCTGGCCAGTGGCCCGGCCCTGGCTGCGGATGGTGTCATCATCAGCAACACCGAGACGGTGCAGGCGCACCTCGACGCCGACGGCACGGTCCACGATGCTCGCGTCTACGAGCAGGTCGCCCTGCAAGGAAACGGCACCGTCACCGTCACCAACCCGGTCTCGACCCACAAGCTCCGCAACCTCGATGGCTTCCGCGACTTCACCGTCAAGAACGGCAACATCGTCAGTACCCAGACGGTGAAGAATGAGCAGCGTCTGCGTACGGTCAGCGACTACGACAAGGATCTCCCGCTCAAGGTTTCAGCGTCCTACAAGCTCGACGGCAAGTCGGTCAGAGCTGGCGACGTCGTTGGCAAGGCCGGTCGCCTCGAGGTCCGCTACAAGGTCGAGAACGCCACGGGCAAGGACCAGAAGCTCATGTTTGACGATGGCACTGGCAAGCAGGTGACCAAGACCCAGAAAGTCGTCATCCCGATGGTCGGCTCGCTGACCACGGTGCTGCCGAACACCTTCGTCGATGTCGCGTCAGCCGAGGCCAACATGGCCGGCGACGGTCACGGGCAGACCAAGATGTCGTTCACCATGACGTTGTTCGCCCCGGTTGCCACTCCCATCTCGCAGTTCGGGTACTCGGCGACGATCACTGACGGCGTCATTCCGGATGCCAGCATCTCGGCGCTTCCGGTCAGCCCGCTGGACAGCCCGTCGTTCAAAGGTGCTGCCGCTAGCTACAAGGGCGGTGCCGACACCGGCGTCACCCTCACCGCCGGCGCGACCGAGATTGACGCCAACGTGCTGAAGCTGCGCGATGGCGCCCAGACGTTGATCGCCGGCCTCATCCAGCTGCGCGATGGCGCGAAGAAGCTCAACACTGGTCTAGCCGGTCAAGCGGCTCCCGGCGCGGACAAGCTGGCTGACGGTGCGTCAAAGCTGCAGGCCGGCGCGGGGCAGCTCGCGACCGGGGCCGGCGATGCCAAGGCCGGAGCTGGGCAGCTGGCCGACGGGTCAGGAAAGCTTGCCGCAGGGGCAAAGAAGCTCGATGCGGGAGCCGGGGCTCTGAAGGATGGCCTTGGTCAGGCTTCAGCCAAGGCACCCGGTCTGATTGACGGTCTCGATCAGGTGTACGGCGGGCTCGAGCTGGTGGATGGCGGCCTGGTCAAGATGTATGGCGGGATCGGTCAGCTTCCGACCAAGGCCCAGCCGCTGCACGACGGCATTCAGCAGTTGCTTACCGGACTAGGCGACAAGACCACAGACGGAACCCTGATTTTCGGTGTGGAGACTATTCGGGCCCGGCTTTCTGCCGCAACAGCGGGTGGCGGTTCGCTGGATCGTCTGAAGGGTGGTGCCGACCAGGTCAAGTCTGGGCTCGGAGCCGCCGTCGCAGGGCTCGGCGAACCTTCGACGAGCCACACCGCAAGGTATGGGGTTGGCCAGGTCAGGCAAGGCTTGGATAACGCTTTGGTCGCTGGTGGTTCCATCGACAGGCTGAAGGCTGTTGCCACAGCGGCAAGGACCACCGTCGCCTGCTCGACGGACCCTGTTTGCGACGGGAATATGGCCGCGGTGCTGAATGGCATCGATGTGACCCTACGAGGAAACACCCAGGGTGGATCGGACGCTCTGGGCCAGGTTGCGACCGGACTTGCCGCCATCTCGGATGGGCTCGCCGTCAAGGCGATCCCAGGTCTAGGCAAGGTGTCGGACGGGCTTGCGGAGCTGAAGGTCAGGCTCTCTGAAGCCGTTGTGGGCCTGACGCGAGTTGAGTGCGGCCTGAGCAATGCGGCTCTGCCGGGCGTGTGTAGCCCTGACCGACCAGGCCTTCTGCAGGGCCTCGGCGCGGTCGACAGAGGGGTTTCCCAGCTTGTCAGCGGCGTGGAAGCACAGGTGCAGGGCGGAATTGGCGAGGCGGCAGATGTCGCTCCGGATCAGAAGACCCTCCGGGGCGGCACCCACGCCGTGATGGGTGGGATTGACCTGATCGCCGAAGGCGGACTGACCCTGCTGGATGGTCTGGACCGACTCAGTGCCGGTGCCGGCCGGCTCACGGCCGGCACCGGTGCGCTCGTGACGGGTACCAACAAGCTTGCTCCAGGCGCGAGCCAGCTCTACGTCGGTCTGGGCAAGATCTCGAGTGGTGCCACCCAGCTGAGCGATGGCACGGTCCAGCTCTCCGACGGGGCAGACAAGCTTGCCGCGGGCCTCGGCGATGCTGCCACGGGTTCCGGAACGCTGGCCGACGGGTTGGTGAAGGCTGCCGACGGAGGCAAGGCTCTCCCTGCAGGCGCGAGCAAGCTGTCAGCCGAGGGCACGTCCAAGCTGGTCGCGGCGGGCAGGTCCACCGCAGCCGACTACGGCCTGAAGTACGCCGTCATCGTGGCTGGCGCCGAGCGTGCGCAGACCGAGGGTATGGCCTATGGCGCCCCCGCCGACGCGGCCGGAGCGACGGCGTACTCGCTGGAGATCTCAGGGGCCAACGGTGACGGCGGCACGAGCATGGGTCGCGGTGTCGGAGCGCTGGCGTTGTTCGGAACGGGCGCCGGACTTGTCATGTTCCGTCGTCGTATTGTCTAGCCGGTAGCGATACGTCATGACAGGGAAAGGCGGGGATGAGCAAATGTTCATCCCGGCCCCTTCGTCGTCATCGGGGCCCGGTGGTGCGGGTCACTGGTTGTCGCACACGAAGATCGCCGTGCCTGGGATGAGCGTGCCGCGCAGGGGGCTCCACCCGCCCCAGACCTGCTGGTTCTCCGGCGGCCACTCAGGCTCGACCAGGTCGACCAGGTGGAGCCCCGTGGCGGTGAGCTCGCGCACCCGATCGCCCAGGGTCCGGTGATGCTCGACGTAGGTCGCCACTCCCGAGTCCTGCTCGACATAGGGGGTCCGGTCGAAGTAGGAGTTGCTGACCACCAGCCCCGGATAGCCCGGGTCGTCCGGCAGCGCCCACCTGATCGGGTGGGTGGTGGAGAATACGAACCGCCCGCCCGGTCGCAGGACCCTGGCTGCCTCTGCCATCAGCGCGGCCGAGTCCGCCACGAAGGGCACCGCGCCGTATGACGTGAAGACCGTGTCGAACGCGCCGTCAGCGAAAGGGAGGGTGGTTGCGTCGCACTGCACGAGCGGCACGGTCAGCCCCGACTGTTCAGTGAAGCGCCGGTTGAGGTCGGCCCCCCGGCGGAGCATGCCGCGCGAGATGTCGGTGGCGACCACGCGGCCGCCCTGCCGGGCGGCATACCGGCTGCACTGGGCGGCGCCGGCGCCGATCTCGAGCAGCCGTCGTCCCCGGACCTGGCCGAGCAGCCGGGCGCTGCTCTCGCGCAGGCCCTCGGGCCCCCACACGAAGTCGTCGTCCCCGAGGAAGCCGCCGTGCTCCGCGTAGTATTCCTCTGCCTCCAGATCCCACCAGGTCCGGTTGGCCCGGGCCGTCTCGGCGGCGTCGGCATGGCGGCGCGCGGCGGTGGCCAGGTCGTTGCTGTTGTCGGTTTCGCTCACGCCCCTTATCCTGCCCGAGACCCCTGCGTTGACCTGGGCAAGGCGTCATCGGTAAGGTTTGCAGGTCCGCTACACGTTCTATGAGGTGACCGGCATCGGTCGCCGTCAGAAGTGCGTCGGCGAACAACGCAGCGAAACCCCTTTTTGCTTCTCTTCATCTGTTCTCATGTGCATCGTCCACCCGGGCGCCCGGCACATCTCGTGTCGGGATCCTTTACTCAATTCTGTCCCCAAATCGGAGTCCCAACTACATGACAGCCAGCCCGGCCGTAAAGGCCAGCCCCCAGA
This sequence comes from Dermatophilaceae bacterium, assembly GCA_014377705.1. Classification (GTDB taxonomy): domain Bacteria; phylum Actinomycetota; class Actinomycetes; order Actinomycetales; family Dermatophilaceae; genus UBA4719. The sequence continues at coordinate 20,274 of JACMPC010000018.1, read as the reverse complement.
TCGCGATCAACGACATCGGATCTGAGGAGGAGCTGCTCGCCGCTATCGACGCGACGATCAAGCACTTCAGCGACGGAGATATCGTCGAAGGAATCATCGTCAAGGTCGACCGTGACGAGGTCCTGCTCGACATCGGATACAAGACTGAGGGTGTCATTCCCTCCCGCGAGCTTTCCATCAAGCACGACGTCGACCCCTCTGAGGTCGTTTCCGTGGGTGATGCAGTCGAGGCCCTCGTCCTTCAGAAGGAGGACAAGGAAGGCCGCCTGATCCTGTCCAAGAAGCGCGCACAGTCCGAGCGCGCCTGGGGCACGATCGAGAAGATCAAGGAAGAGGACGGCGTCGTCACCGGAACCGTGATCGAGGTGGTCAAGGGTGGGCTCATCCTCGACATCGGCCTCCGCGGGTTCCTGCCGGCTTCGCTCGTCGAGATGCGCCGCGTCCGCGACCTCCAGCCGTACGTCGGCAAGGAGATCGAGGCCAAGATCATCGAGCTGGACAAGAACCGCAACAACGTGGTCCTGTCCCGCCGTGCCTGGCTCGAGCAGACCCAGTCCGAGGTGCGCACCACGTTCCTCAAGGAGCTTCAGAAGGGTCAGGTCCGCTCCGGTGTCGTCAGCAGCATCGTCAACTTCGGCGCGTTCGTCGACCTCGGCGGCGTCGACGGTCTGGTTCACGTCTCCGAGCTGTCCTGGAAGCACATCGACCACCCGTCCGAGGTCGTCGAGGTCGGCCAGGAGGTCACCGTCGAGGTGCTCGACGTCGACATGGACCGCGAGCGCGTCTCGCTGTCCCTGAAGGCCACCCAGGAAGACCCGTGGCAGCACTTCGCACGGACCCACGCGATCGGCCAGGTCGTTCCGGGCAAGGTCACCAAGCTGGTTCCGTTCGGCGCGTTCGTCCGCGTCGACGACGGCATCGAGGGCCTGGTCCACATCTCCGAGCTGGCCGAGCGCCACGTGGAGCTGCCGGAGCAGGTCGTCAACGTCGGTGACGACATCTTCGTCAAGGTCATCGACATCGACCTCGAGCGTCGCCGCATCTCGCTGTCGCTCAAGCAGGCCAACGACCCGCAGGGCGCGGTCGCAGAGTTCGACCCGACGATGTACGGCATGGCTGCCGAGTACGACGAGGCCGGCAACTACAAGTATCCCGAGGGCTTCGACCCCGAGACCAACGAATGGGTCGGCGGACACGAGGACCAGCGCGAGAAGTGGGAGAAGCAGTACGCCCAGGCGCACGCCCGCTGGGAAGCGCACAAGATCCAGGTCGAGGAGGCCATCAAGGCCGACGCCGAGGCGGCAGCCAACCCGGAGAAGCCGACCAGCTACTCCTCGAACGGCTCATCGTCCTCGTCGGACTCGAACGGTTCCTCTGCCTCGTCTTCCTCGTCGGACTCCGCTCCGGCCGAGGGGACGCTGGCCTCGGACGAGGCACTCGCCGCTCTGCGTGAGAAGCTCACCGGCAACTAGGCAACGCAGCCCGACGGATACCCGGCACGACGGATACCCGGCACGACAGATGCGCAGCACGACGAAGGCCCCCGCCGCGGCGGGGGCCTTCGGGCGTCCATGAGCTCAGGAATCGCAGTCCCTGCCGCGCTAGAGTCGGCGCATGCTTCGCGTAGGACTCACCGGTGGGATCGGCTCCGGCAAATCGACCGTGGCACAGCGTTTCCGTGAGCTCGGGGCGGTGGTCATCGACGCCGATCAGCTTGCCCGCGAGGTCGTGGCGATCGGCTCGCTGGGCCTGGCCGAGATCCGTCAGCGTTTCGGCGACGCGGTGGTGGCGCCCGATGGTTCTCTGGACCGCGGCGCGCTGGGCGAGATCGTCTTTGCCGACCCCTCGGCGCGCCAGGATCTCGAGGCGATCACGCACCCGCTGATCGGTGCGCGAACCCGCTCGCTGATGAAGTCTGCAGCGCCCGGGGTGATCGTGGTTCATGAGGTGCCGCTGCTGGTGGAGCTGAGCATGGCTGCGGCTTATCACCTCACCGTGGTTGTCGCTGTTGACGCCGAGCTTCGGGTTGCGCGGCTCGCTGGGCGCGGTTTGAGCCAGGCGGACGCGCAGGCCCGCATCGCGGCGCAGGCCAGTGATCGAGAACGCCGGGCGGCTGCCGACGTGTGGCTGGACAACAACGGGACGGCGCAGGGGCTGCTCGCCCAGGTCGACGCTCTGTGGCTGGACAGGATCGTGGGTTTCAACGACAACCTGATGAGCGGCGCGAGCAGCCATCGCCCCGAGGTGCCAACGCTGGTGGCCCCTGATGACTCGTGGCCCCGTGCCGCGGCTCGCCTCACGCGGCGGATCAGCTCGGCGCTGGGGGATCGGGCGGTGGCCGTCGAGCACATCGGGTCGACCAGCGTGCCGGGCCTGATCGCCAAGGACGTGATCGACCTGCAGGTCGGCGTGCGCCTCCTCACCGACGCCGACGACGCGGGGTTGGTGAAGGCGCTGGGCGACAAGGGATTTCCCCGTTCGGTGAACGGTGCCCTGACCTCGGATCCGGCTCTGCCCTGGTTCGACGACGCGACGCCGTGGCACAAGCGATTCCATGGGAGTGCGGACCCGGGGCGGCACGTGCACGTGCACGTGCGTGAGATCGATGGGCCGGGCTGGCGTTACGCGCTGCTGTTCCGGGACTGGCTGCGGGCGGAGGTGGGGGAACGTGACGCCTATGCCGCGCTCAAGCGCGAGCTGGCCCGGTCGGCGACAACGACGACGGAGTACGTCGAGGCCAAAGGGCCATGGATCGTGGCGGCCCTGGCGCGGGCGGACGTCTGGGCCCGGAATACCGGATGGAGCGGCACGTCAGTGATCAGGCAGGCCCGGGTCCGGCATTCGGGAGGGAGCGGCACGTGAGCGATCAGCGCAGGCCCGGGTCCGGCATACGGGAGGGATCGGCACGTGAGTGATCAGGGCAAGCCGGCGAGTCTCAACGGACTGGGCGACCATCCCGACCCCCGGTTCTCGCTGGTCAATGAGCGCACACCCGGCTGGGTTCTGGCTGATGACCGCAGTGGCGTCGGTGGCGCCGCAGGTGACTGCTGTCGGTGGCGACGTCTACGGTTGACCCATGCGGCCCACGACGGATCTTCAGCGGACAGTTGCCCCCTTCGAGGTGGTCGCTGACTTCGAGCCCAGTGGCGACCAGCCGACCGCGATCGCGGACCTGACCAAGCGGATCCAGGCGGGTGAGCAGGACGTCGTGCTGCTGGGGGCGACCGGCACCGGCAAGTCGGCCACCGCGGCCTGGCTCATCGAGCAGGTCCAGCGTCCGACGCTGGTGATGGCGCCGAACAAGACGCTCGCAGCGCAGCTGGCCAACGAGTTCCGCGAGCTGTTGCCCAACAACGCCGTCGAGTACTTCGTCAGCTACTACGACTACTACCAGCCAGAGGCGTACATCGCCCAGACGGATACCTACATCGAGAAGGACTCTTCGATCAACGACGAGGTGGAGCGGCTCCGGCACAGTGCCACCAACTCGTTGCTGACCAGGCGGGACGTGGTGGTGGTCGCGTCAGTTTCATGCATCTACGGCCTGGGCACCCCTCAGGAGTACGTCGACCGGATGGTCCGGCTCAAGGTCGGCGAGCACCTCGTGCGCGACGACCTGCTGAGGCGGTTCGTGGGGATGCAGTACACCCGCAACGATATCGCCTTCACCCGCGGCACCTTCCGGGTGCGTGGCGACACGGTGGAGATCATCCCGGTCTACGAGCAGCTCGCGATCCGGATCGAGTTCTTCGGAGACGAGATCGAGCGCATCTACACCCTGCATCCGCTCACCGGTGAGATCGTGCACGATGAGGCGGAGATGTACGTCTTCCCCGCGACGCACTATGTGGCCGGCCCCGAACGGATGGAGCGGGCGATCCGCGGCATCGAGGCTGAGCTGGAGGAGCAGCTGGCCGCCTTCGAGAAGCAGGGCAAGCTGCTCGAGGCCCAGCGGCTGCGGATGCGTACGACGTACGACCTCGAGATGATGCGGCAGGTCGGGTCCTGCTCCGGCATCGAGAACTACTCCCTGCACATCGACGGCCGGGCCCGGGGTTCTGCGCCGAACTGCCTGCTCGACTACTTCCCCGAGGACTTCCTGCTGGTGATCGACGAGTCGCACGTGACCGTGCCGCAGATCGGTGCGATGTACGAGGGCGACATGTCGCGCAAACGCAACCTCGTGGACTTCGGGTTCCGCCTGCCGAGCGCGATGGACAACCGGCCCTTGCGCTGGGACGAGTTCCTGGGCCGGACCGGGCAGACGGTCTATATGTCTGCGACGCCGGGGACCTACGAGCTGGCCAAGGGTGACGGTGCGGTCGAGCAGATCATCCGCCCGACCGGGCTGGTCGACCCCGAGATCGTGCTCAAGCCGACCAAGGGCCAGATCGACGACCTGCTGCATGAGATCGGCGAGCGGACAGTCAAGCACGAGCGCGTCCTGGTCACGACCTTGACCAAGAAGATGGCCGAGGACCTGACCGACTACCTGCTCGACAAGGGGGTCAGGGTGCGTTACCTCCACTCGGAGGTCGACACGTTGCGCCGCGTCGAGCTCTTGCGTGAGCTTCGGATGGGGGAGTACGACGTCCTGGTCGGCATCAACCTGTTGCGTGAGGGCCTCGACCTGCCCGAGGTCTCCCTGGTCAGCATCCTGGACGCCGACAAGGAGGGGTTCCTGCGGTCCGCGCGCAGCCTGATCCAGACCATCGGTCGCGCGGCGCGAAACGTCTCCGGCGAGGTTCATATGTATGCCGACAAGATCACCCCCTCCATGGCGCAGGCCATCGACGAGACGACCCGCCGACGCGCCATACAGGTGGCCTACAACCTCGAGAAGGGCCTTGACCCCCAGCCTCTGCGCAAGAAGATCGCGGACATCACCGACCTGCTCGAGCGCGAGGATGCCGATACCGAGGCTCTCCTGGGCAGTGGTCGGGCCCAGTCACGGGGCAAGGCCCGGGGCGGCGCCGGCGGTCGAGGCGCCCTGGTCGCGGACGTCGGAGTGTCCAGCGGGCGGCTGGCCGACATGCCTGCCGCAGACCTCGCCAACCTGATCCAGGAGCTCACCGTCCAGATGCACCAGGCGGCCTCCGACCTGCACTTCGAGCTTGCCGCCCGCCTGCGCGATGAGCTGGGTGATCTCAAGAAGGAGCTTCGGCAGATGAACGAGGCGACCCGCTGAGCCGACCCCGAGGCGGCGTGCTGACCGCGAGGCGGCGTGCTGACCCCGGACCCCCGAGCCACCTGTTAGGCCCTCATTCCGAGGTCGCCTCGCTAGGCCCATGCCCAGGGAGCCTGCCAAGGATTAGGGGTCGACCCCGGCTCCCTGGGATACTCTTTGCACCACGGAGGGGAGTATCCCCACGCGGCATCCTCGTCAACACGGATCAGTGGTCTTCGGGCTGCCTGCTCCCGGGGAGCCGGTCCGCCACCTGGGCGGGAGAGACCTCCGGCCACGAGCCCTAGCACTGTGACCGGAAGGCGTACCTGCCCGATGAATGTTCCCCTGTGGGTCTGGATCCTCACGATCGGCCTGACCACAGTGTTGCTGTTGGTGGACGTCGTGGTCATCGGCCGCAGACCCCACGTGCCGTCGATGGGTGAAGCGGGGCGCCATCTGGCCTTCTTCGTCGGGACGGCAATCTTGTTCGGCGTGGGTGTGTGGTACTTCTCCGGAGCCGACTACGCAGCCCAGTACTACGCCGGCTGGTTGACCGAGTACAGCCTCAGCATCGACAACCTCTTCGTGTTCATCATCATCATGGCCAAGTTCGGTGTCCCCGAGAAGCTGCAGCAGACCGCCCTGATGGTCGGCATCGTGATTGCGCTGATCCTGCGCGGCATCTTCATCGCCGTCGGGGCGGCGGCGATCAACCAGTTCTCATGGATCTTCTACGCCTTCGGCGCCTTCCTCATCTACACCGCGTTCAAGCTGGCCAGGGAGGGCAACAATGATGACGACGAGTTCGAGGAGAACGGCTTCCTGAAGTGGGTTGAAGGCCGCTTCCCGGCAACCAACCAGTGGCATGGCACCAAGCTGATGATCAAGGCTGACGGCAGTCGCATCATCACGCCGATGTTCATCGTGATCCTGGCGCTCGGCACCACTGACCTGCTGTTTGCGCTGGACTCGATACCCGCGATCTTCGGCCTGACCCAGGAGCCTTTCCTGGTGCTGACCGCCAACATCTTCGCGCTCATGGGACTGCGCCAACTCTACTTCCTCATCGGTGGCCTGCTCAAGCGCCTCGTGTACCTGGGCATCGGCCTGGCCATCCTGCTCGCGTTCATCGGCGTCAAGCTGATATTGCACGCGGCACACGTCAACGAGCTGCCCTTCATCAACGGTGGGAAGCCCGTGCTTGGGGCCCCGGACATCTCGATCGGTCAGTCACTCACGGTCATCGTCGCCATCCTGAGCATCACCACGATCGCGAGCCTGATCAAGAGCCGCAAGGACAAGTCTGCCGTCGAGGTCCGCTGACCCTCCCGGCCCCGCCTGCGCCTTCGCGACCGCACCCTCGGATCTGGTGCTGCCCCGAGGAAACGTTTGGCTCCATGTGGTGGCAGACGTCCCGGCTCTGGGGCTCGGGGCGGACGTTTGGCCACATGTGGTGGCAGACGTCCCGGTCTGTGCTCTGACCCGGGCAGGAGGCCGACTGCGACTGGCCCCTGGGTGTCCTTACTGGTTGGTGGTCTCGGCTAGCGCCTCGGACGGGGGAGGAGCGGGCCTCGTGCCCATCACCAGCCCGCTGGCCGCCACGACACACGCCATACCGAGAAGCTGGGGAACTTCCAGGTGCTGGTCGAGCACGAACAGCCCGGCCATGGCGGCAACAGCGGGTTCGAGGCTGAGCAGGATGCCGAACACGTTGGCAGCCAGCCGTCGCAGGGCGATCAGCTCCAGCGAGTAGGGCAGGACCGAGGACAGCACGGCGATGATGGCGCCCCTCCACAGCGCATCGGGTGTCCACAGGGTTGCCCCCGCGGTCGCCACCCCGGCCGGAGCGACGAGCAGGGCTGCGATCGTCATCGCGATGGCGAGCCCGTCGAGCTGGGCGAACCGCGCTCCGGTGCGACCGCTGAAGACGATGTATCCCGCCCAGGCGGCACCGGCAGCCAGGGCGAGTCCCAGTCCGGCCAGATCAACCTGCGCCCAGGGCGTGTTGGTGACCCCGGAGATCAGGACGACCCCGACAGCGGCGCCGGAGACGGCGAGCAGGTCTTTGCGCTGGTGCGACAGGACGGTGGCGAGTACCAGGGGACCGATGAACTCGACGGTGACCGTCACCCCGATGGGTATCCGGGCCAGAGCGCCGTAGAAGAAGAGGTTCATCATCGCCAGGATCGCGCCGAAAGCGCTGACCACCAGCCAGTCCTCGGTGGTTCGGCCTCGCAGCCGGGGCCGGGCGATCACGAGCAGCACGGATGCGGCGATGGTGAGCCGCAAGGTCACCGAACCGAACACGCCGACCAGGGGGATCAGCGTGGCGGCCAACGCGCCGCCGAACTGGACCGAGACGATGGCTGCCAGTACCAGCAGCGGTGCGGGGATGCGCCGAGTCATCCCTGGCTTCCGCTCTGGCCGCTGTCCACGCCCTACATCGTCACACTAGGGTCCGCCGCATCTGGACCCTGGGGTCAATGCAGGGGACTCGACCACACAAGCAGAACGGAAGCCCGTGAGTTGGATGGCCACCTCCGGGGTCTGGCCGGTCGCGAGCAGCACGGCCAAGGCCGCTGGTCGACATACAGGTGGCGCTGACGGTGCGGATGGCACGATCTGGCCGAGCGCGCCCACGGCCGTCGGGTTCCTGGCTGCCGTAGCGGTCAGGGTCGCCTTGAGAGGCGAATCGACCGGGTCAAGACCTTCCCCGCCTTCGACTGGCGCTGTGCATGTCCCGGCTACCAGCCTCGCTCGCGCCACTCCTGCAGATGTGGTCGCTCGGCGCCGAGCGTGGTGTCCGCCCCATGCCCGGGATAGACCCAGGTGTCATCGTCATACACGTCAAAGATCCGGGCCTGGACGTCGCCGAGCAACGAGGCGAAGCGCTCCGGGTCCTTCCCGACATTGCCGACGCCGCCCGGAAACAGCGAGTCGCCGGTCCACAGGTGGGAGTGCCCGTGCGGGTCGTGGTAGGCCAGCGCCACCGATCCCGGCGTGTGCCCCCGGAGGTGGATGACATCCAGGGTGATGTCTCCGAACCTGAGCGTGTCGCCATGGGTGAGACGAAGAGCGGGTATGACGGGCAGCGCGTCCGCATCGGCCGCCCCCGCCGCGGTCGTTGCTCCGGTCAACGCCACCACCTGTGCCAGCGCGCGGTGGTGGTCCCAGTGCTGGTGCGTCGTGACGATGGTGGACAGGTCGCCACCGCCTTCGGCCAGCAGTGACGTGATCCGGGCGGGGTCGTCTGCGGCGTCGATCAGCAGCGAGGTTCCCGTGCCGGCGCAGGTCAGCAGGTAGACGTTGTTCGCCATCGTCCCCACGCAGGCCTTGCGAACGGTCAGGAGCGGCAGGTCACGCCGGTCGCCCGGTCCACCGGAAACCACGTCGCCGGTGTAGGTCATCCCCAGGCCGGCAGCTTGAGCAGGGCATCGGCGCTGGAGACCCCGGCCTCGCCACCTCGGGCGAGCCAGAGCAACAAGGCGGCGTTGTTTCCGTTCACGTCCTTGGCACCGTCTCCGATCGACCAGGTCTCGCCGTCGTCTCCGGCAAGCGACAGCGCAGGCACCTGCCCGCTGGCCCGCAGCCGCTCGACCGCATTGCTGATCGCTCGCTTCACGAAACCGGGATCGGCCTCGGCGAATGTGTAGCCGGCATTCAGGTCGACGTGGTGGAACACGACTTCCAGCAGCCTCAGCGTCGGCAGCTGGGCTCCGCGCACCTTGTTACCCGCACGCGTCTCGACCTGGCAGATCTCCGGTGGGCCGGACAGACCCGCCGCGCGCAGGGCAAACCGGGCCGAGGACGACTCGAGGTCGGTGAGGATCTCCGCAGCACTGCGGGTGGACCCTGCCTCGATCTCCGCGTCGCGTGCCTGCGGCGACTCGTACATGGCCACCGGCGTGCCTGTCTTGGCCCAGCCGACCAGCCTTCCCGACGCATCCGCGTTGCGGGCGAGGTGGGACAACACATGGGCACGGGTCCATCCCGCACACAGGCTGGCCTCGCGAATGGCCGCGTCATCCAGGCCCTCCGCCGTTCTCACCAGCTGGTCGGTCTCATGAGCAAGCAGCTTCAGGTTGTCGGAGAGGTGCGAGGAGGCGGTCATCCGGTCACCGTTTCTTCGTGGGTTGCACTCGCCGCGAACGCCTTGTCGGCGTCGCGGAGTGCGTTGGCGGCGCCTATCAGCGCCAGGTGGGAGAAGGCCTGCGGGAAGTTGCCGATCATACGGTTGTTGCCCGGGTCGTACTCCTCGGCCAGGAGGCCGACGTCGTTGGCAAGCCCCACGAGTCGGCTCATGAGGGCGTGGCCCTCTTCGAGACGGCCGGTCAGTGCGTAGGCGGTGACGAGCCAGAAGGAGCAGGCCAGGAAGGGGTGTTCATCGCCGGGCAGCCCGTCCAGCCCTGCCCCGGTGCGGTAGCGCAGCACCAGCCCGTCCCGCAGGAGCTCACGCTCGACGGCGCGGACGGTGTTCAGGAAACGGGGGTCGTCTGCAGCCAGGAACCCCACAGTGGGCAGGAGCAGCAGCGAGGCATCCACCTCGGTCGTGTCGTAGTGCTGGGTGAAGCTGCCCTTCTGCTTGTTGTATCCGCGGTCCATCACCTCGTCGTACACCTTGCCCCGAATCTCGCGCCACTTCTGCACCGGACCCTGCAGCCACTGCTGCTCGACGGCCTTGATGGCGCGGTCGAAGGCCACCCACACCATCACCCGCGAGTGGGTGAAGTGGCGCAGCTGGCTGCGATACTCCCACAGCCCGTTGTCCGGTTCCTCCCAGCGGTCGCACAGGTTCCGAAGCAGGGCAAGCTGGAGCGCCCACGACTCGGGAGAGTCCTCCAGACCCTGCCGCCGCGCCAGGTCCAGGGCGCTCATCACCTCGCCCAGGACGTCAGTCTGGAGCTGGCCGACGGCCTCATTCCCGATCCGGACGGGGCGGGATCCCTCATATCCGGTGAGGTGGCTCAGCACCTTCTCGGGCAGGTTCCGGGACCCATCTACGGCATACATGATCTGCATGTCCTCGGGGTCTCCGGCCACGGCGCGGAGCAGCCAGTTGCGCCACAGCTTGGTCTCGTCCTGGTAGCCGGAGCTCAGCAGCGCCTCAAGGGTCAGCGAGGCGTCGCGCAGCCAGCAGAATCGGTAGTCCCAGTTGCGGGAGCCACCGATCTGCTCCGGCAGGGAGGTGGTGGGAGCGGCCACGATGCCCCCGGTCTCACGGTCGGTCAGCAGCCGCAGAACCAGCAGCGAGCGGACCACGGCAGCCCGGTAGGGCCCCTCGTAGTCGCCCCGTCCGGCCCAGTCCTCCCACAGTGCCACGGTCTGCTCCACGCCCTCCTGCACGTTCAGGGGGGCCGGGGCGTTGTGGTGCGATCGGAACCAGGTCATGGTGAAGGTCATCCGCTGACCCTCTGAGATATCGAACTCGTCCTCGTGACGGGTGCCGACCGCATGCGGCAGGCGCGACCCGCGGAGCACCACCATGTCCGGGCCGGCGATGGCCGAGATCACCGCACCGGCGCCGATCTCGGGGCTGTCGGCCCGGCGCATCACCCAGGGCCTGACCTTGCCGTAGTCGAACCGGACGGTCCACTCGTGCCGCAGGCGCACCGTCCCCTTGATCCCCTCGACTTTCCGGATGATGTCGGCCCGGCCCTCTCCCAGCGGCATGAAGTCGGTGATCCGGACCACCCCGGTAAGGGTCTCGTGGGTGGTCTCCAAAACGAAGCTGTTGCCGAGGTACCTGCGGGTGGTCTGGGCCGGCTGTTGCGGCCCCAGCCGCCAGCTGCCGTTGTCCAGGGTGCCGACCAGCGAGGCGAAACAGGCGGGGGAGTCGAACCGCGGCAGGCACAACCAGTCGATGGAGCCATCCCGCCCCACCAGGGCCGCGGTGTCCATGTCCCCCAGCACTGCGTAGTCCTCGATGGGAAGGGCCATGAGAACACCGTATGCCGTGTTGGGTGCGTTGTCAGGGGGCTCGCCTAGGATTGCGGATGTGCCCGAAGTGACCCCTAGCCCAGCCCAGTCCGCCACTGACACAGATCGGCACGACCGCCTCGCGATGCGTGACCGACTTATTGTTCGCGGAGCGCGTGAGCACAACCTGCGCAACGTCTCGGTCGACCTGCCTCGGGACAGCCTCATCGTCTTCACCGGGCTGTCCGGGTCCGGCAAGTCGTCCCTGGCCTTCGACACGATCTTCGCCGAGGGCCAGCGCCGCTATGTCGAGTCGCTGAGCGCCTACGCGCGTCAGTTCCTCGGGCAGATGGACAAGCCCGACGTCGACTTCATCGAGGGGTTGTCGCCTGCTGTCTCCATCGACCAGAAGTCGACCAACCGCAACCCGCGCTCGACTGTGGGGACCATCACCGAGGTCTACGACTACCTGCGGCTTCTCTTCGCCCGGGCCGGACGGCCGCACTGCCCGGTGTGCGGCGAGCCGGTGACCCGGCAGAGCCCGCAGCAGATCGTAGACCGCATGTCCGGGCACCCCGAGAAGACCCGGTTCCAGGTGCTCGCCCCCGTCGTGCAGGCACGCAAGGGTGAGTATGTCGACCTGTTCGGCGAGCTCCAGACAAAGGGCTTCTCGCGTGCCCGGGTCGATGGCGAGGTCATCTCGCTGACCGAGCCGCCGCTGCTGGAGAAGCAGAAGAAGCACACCATCGAGGTCGTCATCGACCGTCTCGTCGCCAAGGGCGGCGACACCGGCGCGAAACGCCGGCTGACCGACTCGGTGGAGACCGCGCTGGGCCTGGCGTCCGGGGTGCTCATCGTCGACTTCGTCGACCTGGACCCCAAGGATGCCGGCCGCGAACGGCGGTACTCCGAGCGGATGGCCTGCCCCAACGACCACCCCCTGGCCATGGACGAGGTCGAGCCGCGCTCCTTCTCCTTCAACTCACCGTTCGGCGCCTGCACCCAGTGCACCGGCCTCGGCGTCGAGCTCGAGGTCGACGCCGACCTGCTGATCCCCAACGAGGACCTGTCGATCAACCAGGGTGCGATTGCGCCCTGGGCCCAGGGCTCAGGCTCGGCCGAGTACTTCCTCCGTCTGCTGACCGCGCTGGCCGAGGACCTGAAGTTCTCCGTGGACAAGCCCTGGCACTCCCTGCCGGAGCGGGCCCGCGAGGCGATCATGTACGGGCAGGACTACAAGGTGCACGTCAAGTACCGCAACCGGTTCGGTCGGGACCGTTCCTACACCACGGGGTTCGAGGGTGTGGTGCCGTTCGTCAAGCGCCGCCACGCCGAGACCGACTCCGAGTGGTCGCGCGAGCGGTATGAGGGCTACATGCGGGAGGTGCCGTGTCCGGCCTGCGGCGGCGCCAGGCTGAAGCCCGAGTCCCTGGCCGTTCAGGTCGGTGGCCACAGCATCTCCCAGATCTGCGCGCTCGCGATCGCCGACTGCGCCAAGTTCCTGGCCGAGGTCGACTTCACCTCCCGCGAGCGTCAGATCGCCGAGCGGGTGATCAAGGAGATCGAGGCCCGGCTGGGTTTCCTGCTGGACGTCGGCCTCGACTACCTCTCGCTGGATCGTCCGGCCGGCACGCTGTCCGGTGGCGAGGCCCAGCGCATCCGGCTGGCCACGCAGATCGGCTCCGGGCTGGTGGGGGTGCTCTACGTCCTGGACGAGCCGTCGATCGGCTTGCACCAGCGCGACAACCACCGGCTGATCGAGACGCTGACCCGGCTGCGGGATTTGGGCAACACGGTCATCGTCGTCGAGCATGACCAGGACACCATCGCGGCCGCCGACTGGGTCGTCGACATCGGTCCGGGGGCGGGCGAGCACGGCGGCAAGGTCGTCCACTCCGGCCCGGTCGCGGACCTGCTCACCAACCGTGAGTCCATCACCGGTGCATACCTCTCGGGCCGCCGCGAGATCCCCGTCCCCGTCGTCCGGCGCCCCCAGGACGGGCGGGTGGTCACGGTGGTCGGCGCCCGCGAGCACAACCTCTATGACGTGGATGTCAGCTTCCCGCTGAGCAACCTGGTGGCGGTCACCGGGGTCTCGGGCTCCGGGAAGTCCACTCTGGTCAACGACATCCTCTACATGGTTCTTGCCAACAAGCTCAACGGAGCCCGGCAGGTGCCCGGCCGGCACAAGACCGTCCAGGGGCTCGAACACCTCGACAAGGTCGTGCACGTCGACCAGGGGCCGATCGGACGGACCCCGCGAAGCAACCCCGCGACATACACCGGTGTCTTCAACCACATGCGGAAGCTGTTCGCCGAGACCACCGAAGCCAAGATCCGCGGATACCTGCCCGGGCGGTTCTCGTTCAACATCAAGGGCGGTCGCTGCGACAACTGCTCCGGTGACGGCACGATCAAGATCGAGATGAACTTCCTGCCGGACGTCTATGTGCCCTGCGAGGTCTGTCACGGCGCGCGGTACAACCGCGAGACGCTGGAAGTGCATTTCAAGGGCAAGACGATCAGCGACGTCCTGGACATGCCGATCGAGGAGGCAGCGGACTTCTTCGCGGCGGTTCCGGCCATCTCACGCCATCTGCGGACCTTGGTGGACGTCGGTCTCGGCTATGTCAGGCTCGGCCAGCCGGCGCCCACGCTCTCCGGCGGTGAGGCGCAGCGGGTCAAGCTCTCGACCGAGCTTCAGAAGCGTTCGACCGGGCGGACGATCTACGTCCTGGACGAGCCGACGACGGGCCTTCACTTCCAGGACATCAACAAGCTGCTCGATGTGCTGCAGGGCCTGGTCGACAAGGGCAACACCGTCATCGTCATCGAGCACAACCTCGACGTCATCAAGAATGCCGACTGGATCGTGGACATGGGCCCCGAGGGCGGCAACGGCGGAGGCCGGGTGATCGCCCAGGGGACTCCGGAGCAGGTGGCCCTGGTCGAGGAGAGCTACACCGGGCAGTTCCTGGCGCCGGTCCTGGCTCACGGCGTGAGGGTCGGCGCATCAGCAGTTCCGGCTCTGGCTACGCGGAGCCACGCGGTCGCGACCAACTCGGTACGCATCACCGCCACGACCAAGACGGCGTCGACCAAGACGGCGTCGACAAAGGCGGCGGCGAAGACGGCGTCGACAAAGGCGGCGGCGAAGACGGCGGCGACAAAGGCGGCGTCGACAAAGACGGCGGCGACCAAGACGGCGGGGACAAAGGCGGCGGGGACAAAGACGGCGGCGGCGAAGACGGCGGCGGCGCGGCAGGTCGTGACTTAGCCGCTCTTGTTGCCTCGAAGCCACCGTCTTGGCCCCAACGAGGCGCTGATTCGGTCGTTTCGCGGCAACAAGAACGGTGGTGGGTGGTTAGTCTTCGCCGAGGTAGGCCTTGCGGACGGCGTCGTTGACGAGGAGGTCCTTGCCGGTGCCCTTGATGACGATCGTGCCGACTTCCAGGACGTAGCCATGGTCCGCCAGGCTCAACGCGGCCTGGGCGTTCTGCTCGACCAGCAAGATCGTGGTGCCCTGGGGCTGCAGCTTCCTGACCGTCTGGATGATCACCTTCATCATCAGCGACGACAGACCCATCGACGGCTCGTCCAGCATGAGCAGCTTGGGCCGGCTCATCATCGCGCGGCCCATCGCGAGCATCTGCTGCTCACCACCTGAGAAGGTGCCGGCCTGTTGGGCACGTCGCTCGGCGAGGACCGGGAACAGGTCATAGGTCTCGTCCAGATCCTGGTTGATCTCGCTGTCCTGGCGCGAGAAGGCACCCAGCAGGAGGTTCTCCTCGACGCTCATCTTGGGGAAGATCTTGCGTCCCTCGGGTGAGTGCGCCAGGCCCAGGGACACGATCTGGTGAGCCGGGACGGTGTCGATTCGCTTGCCCTGGAACAGGATCTCGCCGCTCGCGGGTCGTATGAGGCCGGAGATCGTGCGCAGCGTCGTCGTCTTGCCTGCGCCGTTGGTGCCGATCAGGGTGACGATCTGGCCTTCCTCAACCGAGAAGCTGATCTTCTTCACCGCCAGGATCTTGCCGTAGGCAACCTTGAGGTCCCTGACCTCGAGCATGGCGGTCATCAGCTGTCCTCTGCATCATTGGCGGCGCTGCCTTTGCCGGCGTCGCTGTTGTGGCCCGCGCCGGCCTCGGCCTTGTCGGCGTCATCTTCGTCGGTGGCCGTGCCGATGTAGGCCTCGATGACCCGTGGGTCGGACTGCACCTCCTCGGGTGTCCCCTCGACCAGGGTCTCCCCCCGGACCAGGCACAGCACCCTGTCGCACACGCCGAAGATGAACCGCATGTCGTGCTCGATGACCACCACGGCCAGCCCGGTGTCCCGGATCTTGAAGATCAGGTCGCTGGCCTGCCGGGTCTCCAGCGGGTTCATTCCCGCAGTCGGCTCATCCAGCAGGACGAGCTTGGGGTCGGTGGCCAGGGCCCGCGCGATCTCCAGCCGGCGCTGGTTCCCGTAGGGCATGTTCCGGGCCAGGTGCTCGGTGGAGTCCCCGAGGCCGACGAAGTCCAGCAGCTCCTGAGCCCGCGTCCGGGTCTCCTTCTCCTCGCGCCTGAACTTGGGTCCGTGCAGGATGGAGGTGAGCGCCCCCGAGCTGGTTCGGCAGTAGCGGCCCACCATGACGTTCTCCAGCGCCGTCATGTTGGCGAACAGCCGGATGTTCTGGAAGGTGCGCGCCATACCGGCCCTGACCACTGCCCGGGGTTTGGGGGGCAGGTCGACACCGGCCAGACGGACCTGACCCTCGGTCGGTTTGTAGAGCCCGGTCAGGCAGTTGAAGAAGGTCGTCTTGCCGGCGCCGTTGGGGCCGATGAGCCCGAGGATCTCGCCCTCGTTGACGGTCATGCTCACGTTGTTCACGGCCGTCAGCCCGCCGAATCGCATGGTGACGCCATCGGCCTGCAAGAGAGGCACGTTGGTCGATGATCCTGCAGTCGAGGCTGCTGCGGTCGCGGTCATGCCTGCACCTTCTCGGCGATGTCGCCCTCGGCCCGGATGGCAAGCTCCTCGTCCTCCTCGTGGAACTCCAGCTGTCTTCGTCGGCTGGCCACGAGACCTTCGGGCCGGAAGCGCATCATCAGGACCAGCAGGAGACCGAAGAGCAGCAGGCGGTAGTCCGCGAAGAAGCGCAGCTTCTCGGGCAGGAGCTTCAGGATCACCGCGCCGACCAGGACGCCGACGATGGTGCCCATACCACCCAGGACGATGGCCGCGAGCAGGAAGGCCGACTCCAGGAAGATGTACTGGTCGGGGGTGACCGAGACGTCCTGGTGGGCCTTGATGGCACCTGCCATCCCGGCCAGGAAGGCACCGATGACGAAGGCAAGGATCTTGAGCCCGAAGATGTTGACGCCCATCGCCTCGGCGGCCTTCTCGTCCTCCCGGATGGCCACCCAGCCGCGACCGATCCGGCTGGTGTTGAGGCGGTGGAACACCATGATGATGAAGGCCATCAACAGCAGCAGCAGGAAGTAGTAGTTGGAGAAGCGGGCCAGCGGTATGCCGAGGAGGACGTGGGTGTCGCCGAAGTTGAAGCTGCCGAAGCTCAGGTCCGGGATCGCCGGTATGCCGTTGGGCCCGTGAGTCAGGTCGGGCCCGTTGTTGCCATCGAGGTTGAACATGGTCAGCCGGAAGATCTCACCGAAGCCGAGCGTGACGATGGCCAGGTAGTCACCGTTCACCCGCAGGGTCGGTGAACCGATGATGAGGCCGAGCGTCGCGGAGAAGCAGCCGGCCACCAGGACGACGACGATGAAGGGGGGCTTCCAGCCGATCGTGGCGAACCCTGAGGTCGAGAGCGCCGCCCCGACATAGGCGCCCGCGCCGAGGAAGGCGATGTATCCGAGGTCGAGCAGGCCGGCCAGGCCCACCACGATGTTCAGGCCCATGGCCGCCGCAGCGAAGACGAGGACCTGGGAGGCGATGGACATGTTGGCGTCGGAGCCTCCCTGGGTGAGCGGGAAGGTGAAGGCCACTGCGAACGACGCCAGAATCAGCACCCGTTTGTGCCTGGCCGTGACATGTCCCAGCCATGACAGAAGTCCCGCCCTGGTTGCAGCGACCGCCATACCGGTCACGAACACGAGGAAGAGCACGAAAGCCCAGGCGTCGTCCAGGCTGAGGGCGTAGGCCGCGCCGAACAGAAGCCCGGCCATGATCACCACGATCACCAGGATCTCGACCCAGCCGGGCAGGACTGCTTCGGCCAGGTCGCGGGTCTCCGTGGGCATGACCAGGCGTGAGGCGGCAAAGAGGACCATCGCTCCGAGGAACGAGACCCAGCCGCCCGGCTGGACGTTGATCAGGCCACCGGCCTCAACGGTGATGGCTACCACGACCAGGGTCATGAAGAGGAGGGTCCAGGTGGCTAGGGCACGAAGGCCCAGAGCGGTGTCAGCCCATTGGCCCAGCCGCACCAGTGGGCCCTTGCTGGCCAGCAGGAAGACGACAGCGAAGAGCGCCAGTGCGATGGCCAAACGCTGCAGCCCGCCGGGATTGAAGCTGATGGAGAGGTTTCCCAGGACCTGGGCGTCATAGCTCCAGGAGAGCAGTGACCCGATGATCAGCATGCCTGCGCCGGTCAGCCCCAGCGGCCAGGCCTTGGAACCGTGTCTGGTGACAAAGGACAGGGGGATGTTGGGGATTCTCATGCGCGGTCCACCTCTTTCGCACCGAGCAGGCCTTGTGGTCGGAACACCAGGACCAGGATGAGAAGGACGAAGGCCCAGACGTCCTTCCAGGGGCCGCCACCGAACTGGCCGGGGATGTACTGGGTTGCCATGGCTTCGGTGACGCCCAGCACCAGCCCGCCGAGGACGGCGCCTTCCACGTTGCCGATGCCGCCGATGACCGCGGCGGTGAACGCCTTGAGGCCTGCAAGGAAGCCCATCCGGAAGTCGATGTTGTTGTTCTGCAGGCCCTGGGCCACACCGGCAACCGCAGCCAGGACCGCACCAAGCGCGAACGCGACCACGATGATGCGGTCGACGTTGATCCCCATCAGGCGAGCGGTGTCAGCGTCCTGGGACACGGCCTGCATGCCCCGTCCCATCTTGGTGCGGTTGATGAAGTACCACAGCAGGGCGGAGCAGATGACCAGGGCGCCGATGGTGAAGATCGCCGCCCGCTGGATGGTCACACCGCCGACCTGGATGGCAGGCCCGGTCACCACATCGATCTGGGGGAAGGGAATACGGGACTTCGCATCCGGCAGGTTGAAGGGGTTCCAGCTCGTGAACGGCACCTTGTTGTAGTTCAGCCGGACGAGCTCCTGCAGGAAGACCGAGACGCCGATGGCGGTGATCAGCGGGGCCAGCCGCGGGGCGTTGCGCAGCGGCCGATAGGCGAACCGCTCCATCAGGACGGCCGTGGTCACCGAGGCGACGACGGCGCCGATGATCATGACGGGGAGCGTCCACAGGGCCGTATTCCCGTTGAACAGCACCAGCGAGGTGGTCAGGGCCCCGAAGGCGCCGATCATGAACACCTCGCCGTGAGCGAAGTTGATGAGCTGCAGGATGCCGTAGACAACGGTGTACCCGACCGCGATCAGCGCATACAACGACCCCAGGGAGAGGCCGTTGATGAGCTGTTGGATGAAGGTATCCACCTTGACGGCTCCAGTGGTCAGGTTCGGTGGTCAGATGAGACAGGACCGTAGGGGCGGGCCAGTGCCCACCCCTACGGCCTTCACGGTCGAGTTACTTGAATGCCTCGGTGTTGACAGGAACCCACTTGAGACTGGTGACCTTGTAGACGGTGAGCACCCGGCTGGTGCTGTCGCCGAACTTGTCGAAGGCCACCTTGCCGGTGATGCCCTCGAAAGAGACCTGGCCAAGGGCGTCGATGGTTGCCTGGCGCGCCGAGGCGACGTCCTTGGCGTCCTTCAGTGAAACCTTCAGGGCGTTGATGATCGCGTTGGCGGCGTCGTAGGAGTAGGCGCCGTAGGCAGCTGCCGGCTCCTTGTAGCCAGCCGCGGCGTAGTCGGCGAGGAACTTCTTGCCGGCAGGCAGCGAGTCTGTCGGCGCACCTACCGAGGTGGCGAGGTCACCGTTGGCCGTGGCTCCGCCGAGCACGATGAACTTCGGGTCGTAGATGCCGTCGCCGCCCATCAGCGGGACGTTGAGACCGGCGGCCTTCATCTGCTGCGAGAGCGGACCAGACTGAGGATACTCGCCGCCGTAGTAGATGGACTGAGGAGCGGTCGGCTTCACCTTGGAGATGACGGCCTGGAAGTTGGAGTCGTCCGGGTTGATCGTCTCGGCAGCAGTGACGGTGCCGCCGAGCTTCTTGAACTCCGTGGTGAACGCGGCGACCAGACCCTGCCCGTAGGCCTTCTTGTCGTGAATCGTGGCGACCTTCTTGAGTCCGAGCTTCTGGGACAGGTACCGGGCGGCGAACGGGCCTTGCACGGCGTCTGTCGTGCAGGTTCGGAAGTAGGTCGGGTAGGTCCGCACGGGTGCGGTCGCGAACTTGGCGCCCTGGGTGAGCGACGGGTTCGTGTTGGCGGGGGAGACCTGGACGATCTTGGCGGTGGAGAAGACCGGCTGGGTGCTCTGGGCAACGCTGGAGTTCAGGTTGCCGACGACTCCGGCGACGTTGGGCTCCCCGGCGAAGGCCGTCGCGGCGTTCTTCCCGACGTCGGGCTTTCCCTCGTCGTCCTTGGCCTCAACCTTGAGGGTCCAGCCGGGGATGGCGTTGTTGGCGTTCGCCTGCTTCACGGCGAGCTCGACGGAGTGCTGGATGCCGAGGCCGAGCGCCGAGAGGTCGCCGGAGAAGGGCGCCGTGACGCCAATGACGGCGGTCTTGTTGCCGGTCGAGGCAGCGGTGCCGGTCCCGCCTCGGGAACCGCATGCTGACAGGGCGAGAGACGCGACGAGCAGCGGAACGCCGACCCTGACTATCGAACGCTTATGCACGATTCCTCCTGAGGTGTCATCGCCCAGATCGTCCTGGACCTCCGCGAGTCCGCGGGCAGAAATGAACCCTACTGTCGGGGACACTCGTGTGGGCGATTAGCCGCTGTTGTGTTGCCGTGTCGTTACCAAGGTCCCAGATGCTGGCCGAACCTGAGTATTTCGACGCATTCCGGCGGCGATGGCACAGCGCGATGATGTGGGGGTGGCTCCCTTCTTCGATCCCTTGACCTGCCCGGTGTGTACCGTCGCGTTGCCGCCGAG
>JACMPC010000162.1 GCA_014377705.1 Dermatophilaceae bacterium | reverse complement strand
GCAACCCGGACACAGACCTTGGCGTCCTTCTTGGACACGTCCAGGCCAGCACACCGCACGTGTACGACTTCCATCACGACCACCCGCTTCCCAATCGACGGACCACCATGTTGTCCGTCGCGGAGAGGGCAGGGAGATTCGGAAGTCTGACGCTCGGGCTCAAAGGCACCAATCCACGGTTCCCGTGGCGCCCTCCACCACCATGCTGACCTACAGGCTCACAGGCACTACAGAGGATTCGGGGTCGACCGCGACGAACCCAACCAGTCTCACCCCGTTGGCCACCCCATGACCACAGCAGAACGCGACGCCACCGGAATCTTCGCACCCCATGGTGCGCCGGCAGCGCCGCGTTGCTGACCTGCGCAAACGCTGCGTCTCGGTGGCCTGCGTTCCGCTCCAGGCCCCCAGCAGACGCCCCGAAAGAACAAAAAAGGAACACGAGTGGGTGTAGTCAAGTGATTTGGCCCCACCGTCTACATGAATTTTGGCTCCGGGCGAGGGGTCAAGAATGGGTTTCGCTGGTCGGCCTCGCGAGTAGATGCCCGGGTGAAGCGTTGTTGTGCGCCTTGACGGGAGATGCCGAGTTGGACGCCGATCATTGACCAGGATGCGCCGCTCTTCGAGATCAGCCTCCGATACGGCGTCCTTCCGGTAGAGGGACCGCCGCTCGTTTGAGCCGAGGGGCGACACAGCCAAAGCTGTTCAGCTCCGTAGTCGGCACCGACCAGGAAGACCTTTTGGGACGGTGCGCCGTGCCGAAGACTTCCATCCCTGCTTGTCCGACAGGCGGCGGAATGACGCGCTCGCCGCGGGCGCTGGCGTTCCGGGTGATTGATCCGGCTCCCAGTGATGCCGCGGCGTGAATGTTGCGCGCCCCAGGGGCCTAGCGACGCGACCGGGAGAACGTACACTCCGTCCCCACGCCGCAGCGCGGCCGAGCGCGTGGTGGCGACAGAGAGGAATGCCGGCTCGCCTATCTCAGCGGTATCCACCTTGTCCTTGAAACGAAGAAGGGAGGCCGCGGCGCCATCGACGGCATCGGGGTCTGTATTCACCTCGATGGCGCCCCACCGTCCGTCGTCGACGGTGATGATGATGTCGACCTCGTGCTGGTTGTTGTCGCGCCAGTGAGACAGCCGGCCGCCTTTGGGCTGGGTGTAGACCCGGAGGTCGCGCATTACCAGGCCCTCGAAGTGGAAACCGGTGGCGTTGAGATTGAGCAGTAGCCGCTCGGGACCGACGCCGAGGGCGGCAACTCCCAGGGACGCGTCAGTCATGAATCGCGTTGGTGACTTCCGAAGCGGCGTGGTTGAACGCATGTGCGGGGCCCAGGCCGGCACCTCTTCGGTGATCATCAACCGGTTCAGGATGTCGAGGAAGCCGCTGACAGTGTCACGCTGCACCGTCCTGCCCGAACCGGCGATGTCGTTCACGATGGCTTGGGTAGCCTTGTCCGTCCCTGTGCCGCGGCCAAGTGAGGCCCGAAGTCGTCGGAGCGTCCCTGGGTCACGGCGGACCCCCAACTGGGGCATGTCGACGTCCACGATCGTGCGCACGTAGTCGCTAATCCAACGCTGGGCCGCTCGTAGTGGAACCTCGAGGAGGGCGGGCCAGCCTCCGGTGACGATGCAGTTCACAATCGCAGGCACGGTGACACCGGGGTCCGGGCTCGGGGTGAAGTCGCCGTCGAAGAGCTTGCGGAGGGACACCTGCCCGGTAGACGCCCCCGTCTCGGGGCAGTGATGGCCACCTCCCGCTGATCGCCTCCGGAAACTACCGGTGCAGGCATCGCCGTCTTCCTGCTGATCACCGCGACCGAGCGGGCGGGCAAGGCTGGCATGCCCCCGGGTCGATGATCCGCAACGCCCACTCGATTTCGGACCGCAGTGGTTTCAGCGAAACACTCGCCACAGCGCATGCCTCGATCGGCGCAGGATCGAGGTCCTCTTTAACCTCCAGAATCGGCGCCAAGGTTCGCGTGGCTCGTTGGTGCTGGGACGGGTCAGCCACTGCTCGAGATAGACGACCATGAAGAGCATGGCGAGAATGCTGATGAAGACCGCGCTGAGGACTCCGCCGATGTCATCCCACTCGGTCAAAACCACGGCGCCACAGCATCTCTTCGGTTTGGCTGAGACGACGCTAATCGACTGGCCAGGCTTTTCTCGTGGGCAAGGTACTCATTTGACCAACGGGCTACGGGGCAGTTCGAAGCCTTGGACGACCTACCGCAAAATGGCCATCCGAGTTTCGCTGGCGGATCGGCTTGCGGACCTGGTTCTGTCGGTGCAATGCCACAGGCATGGATGAGACGCAGCGAAGGTCGTGGTGGGAGAGTTCTCATCCGACCGAGTCGCTGGTCAGGCATGCAAGGCGATCGATCGCAGCCGGAGTAGCTCGACCAGAGCGATCAGCAGCAGAGTCGATTCGACCATCACCGAAGCCACGCCGAGGGGCTCGCCCCAGTTGCCGATGTCGGAGGTGTCGCCGGGCAGGCCGATTGTTCGAGTGAGTAGGTAGCCGGTGAGCGGGCCGGCTGCGCAGCCCAGCACGAGCAGCCACCCCCCAGATGTTGGACGTAGCAGGGTGAGTGCGACAAGCGGGGCGAGGATCTCCACTGTCACGTACGCGGCGAGTAGGTATGCGGGCTGCTTGTCGAAGGCGAGGAAGTTCTGATCGGCCAGGTGCAGGAAGCTGACGACGACCAGCAGAACGGCGGCAGTGATCGCAGCGGTTATCTGGGTGTCGCGGCGGCGGGTGAGCATTTGGATGGCCGCGGTGTCGGTGAGGGTCATGGTCATATCCTTTCGGTAGGCCTGGTACGGGCCAACGGCCTGCGGGAACGCGCGGCGGCTGCGCCGACGTGGCACAAACATGGCGTTGTCGTCCCGTAGCGGCTCGTTGGCTGACAAGTCTGTTGCGGTGTCGCGAAGGCTCACCCTGCAAGACATCGCACATGCACGGAGTAACGAGCAGTGGCTAGCGGGAGGATGTCAAGGTCTTGATGCCGCGTTGGTGATCTCGTGACGTGAAGTCACGAGAAGGTCCTCGGGCATTGGCACCGCACGTTGTCACGATGTCGAATCTACTTGCCGCAGACCTGACATCTACCGCTTTTGGTATTTTTGGGACACCGTAACTTCGTGGGTGTGTCCACACCGCATTCTGTAGCTCGCAACCAAGCCGGCCCTTCCGTAGCGGAGGCTTACCGGGCGCGGGGTGTTCCGG
>JACMPC010000161.1 GCA_014377705.1 Dermatophilaceae bacterium | reverse complement strand
CTTGATGATCTGGGCGTAGTGCGGCTCGGAGTTGCCGAGCGGCATGCTGCTCAACGTCCGCAGCGGCTGCGAGTCGAGGTCGATGAGCTCGATGTTCACCGGGTGCGTGGGCCCCAGCTTCTGGACCTGGTCCAGCGACCACTTGTTGAGGGCCACGAGGTACTTGCCCGTCGGCTTGACGGTGTCGCCACCGGGGATGGCCAGGTGGCCGATGTTGTAGTGGACCGGGATCTTCTCGATGAACTTGAACGGGTCCTTGGTCACCCCCGACTTGGGACCGAGGGTCCACTTGGCCACGGCGCTGTCGATGAACAGGCTGGTGTAGGCGTTGCCCTTACCGTCGAACTGGGTGTGCAGCGGCCCGGCGCCGACCTCGACCTGCGCCTCCAGCGCCGCGTCCATGGCGATGATGGGCACGCCGTAGCGGTCCTTGCCCTGGTAGCTCTTCTTGGCGATGGCCGCCTTGATCTTCTCGATCGAGAACACGGTCACGTGCGGGTCGAGCTTGCCCGCGATCAGGATGTAGTGGCCGTCGGGGGAGACATCGACGCCGTGCGGGTTCCGTGGCTCGGGGATGAGGTGCAGGACCCCCTCGCTGGCAGCCACGGCCAGCGGAATGACCCGCATGCCGTTGCGCTTGATGAACTTCCCGGCGGCGACGACCTTCTCGGCCTTCTTCCAGTCGATCACCTGCAGGTAGTCGAAGTTGTTCTTGGTCGTCCCGACCTCGAGCCCGGCCTTGTCGCCCACGGCCAGCTCGGTGTTGAAGGAGTTGATGAAGCCGAAGCCCGCGCTGGCAAGCTTCCCGGCGTCGGCCAGGTCCTGGTTGTATGGCGGGAGCTCGACCTGGAAGCTCTTCTCCGGCACCATCCGGCCGGTCTTGGGGTCGAGGAAGAACCAGGTCGAGTGGCCGCGATACAGCTCGGCATACCGCTCGAGAGGTGCATAGCCGTTCGCGGTGGTGGGCCGCGGAGTGATCGAGGAGATGTGCGCGTACTCACTGTTCGGGGTGACGCACATGCCGTGGGAGGTTCCGAGGTTGGGGACGTCGATGATCTGCTTGGTCTTGAAGTCGGTCAGGTCGATCATCGCGATCCGGCCGTTGGCGCGGTCGTTGATGTAGAGCCAGCGGCCGTCGTACTCGCCGGCCGTCTCCGAGAGGGCGGGGTGGTGGCTGTCGCCCCAGCTGAGGGGGCTGCTCTTGGTCGGATCGGTCCCGGCACCGATCACGGCCTCGCCGAGGTCGGCACCGAAGCCATAGCCCGAGTAGGCATCGCGGGTGAAAACGGGGATAACCTTGAGCAGGCGCATCGAGGGAACGCCGATGACCTGGACCTGGCCCAGGTGCCCCCCGGAGGCGAACATGTAGTAGGGGTCGTACTTGCCCGGCGGCACGGTGGTCTGCAGGGCCCCGCGCGCCTCGTCCCCCGATAGTCCGTGGTCGGCAGCCATGGCGACCAGCTGTCCGTCGGTGGCCAGGCCCGACCCGAAGCGTGAACCGGCTGCGCCTACCGCCGCGCCGGCAACGACGCCTCCGCCGACCATGATGAACTGACGTCGCTCCACAGCAGTCTCCTCAGGTTGCCCATTAAAAACAACTTGGCCGTTTTAATGGATAGGTCCTGTTTTACCATGCGGACGGACGAGAGGAACAATTTACGAGTTGTGCTGATTGTCACTTCGTGCTTGGCAGCGGTTCCGTCAGTCTGGTATCGCGTTTTTGTTTTTACTGTGTGTATCGTGGAAACTGCCGTCATGCCTCAGCCTCGGGAAGCCGATCGGCGCGCGAAGACTCCCGAACTGCGATAAGAATTATGACCATGAGGAGATCGACATGGACGCTGTTGGTGCAACTTCGGGGGATCTTATGAGCGGCCCCACCAGATCCGGCACGGCAACGGCGTCGGGCAGTCGTCAGCCGTTCGTGATGCTGGCACTGGCTACCCTGGGTTTCGCGGTGAACTTCTGGGCCTGGGCGCTGCTGAGCCCGCTGGGTCCCCGCTACAAGGAGCTGCTGGGCCTGTCAGGTTCCCAGCAGGCCCTGATCGTCGCGGTGCCGGTGATCGTCGGGGCGCTCGGCCGGATCCCGGTGGGCGCGCTGACCGACAAGTTCGGCGGGCGGGTGATGTACCCGCTGGTCTCGGTCGCCACCATCGTGCCGGTCCTGTTTATCGGGCTGGCCGGCCAGAAGTCGTTGGTAACGTTGCTGATCGGCGGGTTCTTCCTCGGCATCGGTGGCACCGTCTTTGCGGTGGGCATTCCCTTCGTGTCCGGCTGGTTCCCTCCCGAGCGCCGCGGCCTGGCCCTCGGCCTCTTCGGGGTCGGCATGGGTGGCACCGCGATCAGCGCGTTGTCCACGGTGAAGCTGGTGAAGGCGCAGGGGGCCTCATCGCCCTTCCTGATCACCGCCGGCGTCCTCGCCCTGTATGCCGGGGTCGCCTGGCTGGTCATGCGCGACGCACCCGGACGGACGGTGCCCACCGAGCCGCTGGGTGCCCGCCTCGCCGCCACCTCACGGCTGTCCATCACCTGGCAGGCGTGCATCTTGTACGCCGTCGCTTTCGGTGGCTACGTGGCCTTCTCTGTCTACCTCCCGGCCTACCTGCGGACTGCTTACGGGCTCGAGCAGGCCGACGCCGCCAACCGGATGGCGGGCTTCGTGCTCGTGGCCGTCGTGATGCGACCCGTCGGCGGGTGGCTCTCGGACCGGGTCGGCTCGATCCCGGTGCTGACAGCGGTCTACGCGGTCCTGGCGGCCGGGGCGGCGGTGCAGTCCTTCACCCCGGAGCTTCGGCCGGTGGGCACGATCGCCTTCCTGACCATGGCGGCCGCTCTTGGCGCCGGCAGCGGCGCGACTTTTGCCCTCGTCGGCAAGGTGGCACCGGCCAGCAAGGTCGGGTCGGTCACCGGCCTGGTCGGCGCTGCCGGTGGCCTGGGAGGCTTCGTCCCGCCGCTGGTGATGGGCTACATCTACGGCAGAACCGACTCGTACGGTCTGGGCCTGGGGCTCCTTGCCGGGGTGGCGGTCGCCACTATGATCTTCACGATGACCGCTGTCCGGTCCGCCGCCGTCTGTCGTGCCACTGACGCCGCCGGGCCAACAGGGCCCAGACATGTCACGCGACAGCCCAAGAGCGTGAGGCCCTGATGTGCGAGTACTGCGGCTGCCAGCAGATCGCCACCATCGCCGAGCTGTATCGCGAGCACGACGACGCCGCGGCGCAGGTCGGTCTGGTCCGGAGCGCACTGGCGGGTGGGCGCCTCGATGAGGTCGCCGCAGGCTGCCGGCAGATACTGGTCATCCTTGCCCCGCACACCGTGGTCGAGGAAGAGGGCCTGTTCTCTGAGATGGCAGACGAGTTCCCCGATCACATCGAGGCCCTGCGCTCGGATCACCGCGAGATCGAGAAGGTGCTGGGCGAGGCCGCCGACGGTCCTCCCGACGACCCCACCTGGCCGGACCGGCTGCTGAAAGCCCTCTACCTGCTGGGCCAGCACATCCTCAAGGAGCAGGACGGGGTCTTCCCTGCCGCCCTGATCGCCCTCGACCCGGTCCAGTGGGAGCGCATCGAGGCCGTCCGGGCTCAGAACGCAGCATACGACGCCGGAACATCGGACCCAGGTCACGGGCATGCACATCACGAGTACGCAGATCACGAGCACATAGATACCGACCACACAGATACATCGTCGACAGATGAGAGGGACCGCGGGTGAGCACCGACCAGTGGGCAGGAGCAACCGGCGACGGGCTGGATGACGCCGTCACCCAGGCACTGGTTCGGACCCGGAGGTTCTTCACGAAGGCGGAGGTCTCCCAGGACCTGCGCACGCTGCACCGTAGCGGCGGCCGCGAGGCGGACGCCTTCTACCGGGACCGCTGGGCGCACGACAAGGTCGTCCGCTCCACCCACGGCGTGAACTGCACCGGGTCCTGCTCGTGGAAGGTGTACGTCAAGGACGGCATCATCACCTGGGAGTCCCAGCAGACCGACTACCCCACCACCGGTCCGGACCGGCCGGAGTACGAGCCTCGCGGCTGCCCCCGGGGCGCCGCCTTCTCCTGGTACACCTATTCCCCTACCCGTGTCCGCTACCCGTACGTGCGTGGCGTGCTGCTGGAGATGTATCGCGAGGCCAAGGCGCGACTTGATGACCCGGTCCTGGCCTGGGCCGACATTGTCGACGACCCAGCCCGATCGAAGCGCTACAAGGCGGCGCGGGGCAAGGGCGGGCTGGTGCGCGCGACCTGGGAGGAAGCCACCGAGATGGTGGCCGCCGCCCATGTGCACACCATCAAGAAGTGGGGGCCTGACCGGGTCGCCGGGTTCTCGCCGATCCCGGCGATGTCGATGGTCTCGCACGCGGCCGGTGCCCGGTTCGTCAACCTCATCGGCGGCTCGATGCTCAGCTTCTATGACTGGTATGCCGACCTGCCGGTCGCCTCGCCCCAGGTCTTCGGCGACCAGACCGACGTGCCCGAGTCGGGGGACTGGTGGGATGCGGGCTACCTGATCATGTGGGGCTCGAACGTCCCGGTCACCCGGACCCCTGATGCGCACTGGATGACCGAGGCCCGATACCGCGGCCAGAAGGTCATCGCGGTGGCGCCGGACTACGCCGACAACGTGAAGTTCGCCGATGAGTGGCTGCCCGCCAAGCCGGGCACCGACGGGGCGCTGGCCATGGCGATGGGCCACGTCATCCTCAAGGAGTTCTTCGTCGACCGCCAGGTCCCGTACTTCGCCCAGTACGTCGCGCGCTATACAGACCTGCCGTTCCTGGTCCGGCTGGACGAGCGGAACGGCACCTATTTCTCCGGCAAGTTCCTGACCGCCGAGGACCTCGGCGGGGAGCAGGCCGCCAGCGACAATGCCGCGTTCAAGACCGTGCTGCTGGACTCGGTGACCCAGCAGGCCGTGGTTCCCAACGGCTCGATGGGCCACCGGTACGGCGACGATGGCATCGGCAAGTGGAACCTCGACCTCGGCGACGTCGTCCCGATGCTCAGTGCGCAGGGTGGCACCGAGTCCGCCGTCGAGGTGGCGATGCCACGGTTCGACGGGGCCGGAGGCCCTGACAGCCTTGACGGCCTTGACAGCACTGCCGGGTTGGTCAGCCGGGGGGTACCCGTCCGTCGCGTCAACGGGCACCTCGTCACGACAGTCTACGACCTGATGCTCGCGCAGTATGGCGTCGCCCGGCACGGTCTGCCCGGCGTCTGGCCCACCGGTTACGATGACGCCGACGCGCCCTACACGCCCTCCTGGCAGGAGAACATCACCGGTGTCGATGCTGGTGCCGCGGCCCGGATCGCCCGGGAGTTCGCGGCCAATGCCGAGGAGTCCCACGGCCGTTCGATGATCATCATGGGGGCGGGCACCAACCACTGGTTCCACTCCGACACCATCTACCGCGCGTTCCTGACCCTGACCAACCTCACCGGCTGTCAGGGCGTCAACGGCGGTGGCTGGGCGCACTATGTCGGCCAGGAGAAGGTCCGCCCGCTTACCGGCTACAACCAGATCGGCAACGCGCTGGACTGGTCTCGCCCACCGCGGAACATGATCCAGACGGCGTACTGGTACCTGCACAGCAGCCAGTTCCGCTACGACCACTTCGGCGCGGACACGCTGGTCCAGGCTGCTCCCGGCGGGCAGCTGGAAGGCAAGACGACGGCCGACATCATCGCGCAGTCGGCCCGGATGGGGTGGATGCCCTCCTATCCCACCTTCGACCGCAACCCGCTCGACCTGACGGACGAGGCGGAGGCGGCCGGTCGGCCGGTCGCCGAGCACGTCGTCGACGAGCTGAAGTCTGGCCGGCTCAGCTTCGCCTGCGAGGACCCGGACGCGGAGGAGAACTTCCCGCGGGTGCTCACCATCTGGCGAGCCAACCTGCTGGGCTCCTCGGCCAAGGGCAACGAGTACTTCCTGAAGCACCTGCTCGGCACCGAGCACTCGGTGCGGGCGACCGAGACACGCGAGAAGGACCGGCCCAAAGACGTCGTCTGGCATGACGAGGCGCCTACCGGCAAGCTCGATCTGCTACTCACGCTGGACTTCCGGATGACCAGCACCACGATCTTCTCCGACATCGTGCTGCCGGCCGCGACCTGGTACGAGAAGCACGACCTCAACACCACCGACATGCACCCCTTCGTGCACTCCTTCAACCCGGCCATCAGCCCGCCCTGGCAGACGCGCACCGACTGGGACGCGTTCATGACGATCAGCAAGCGGTTCAGCGAGCTGGCGGCGCAGCACCTGGGCGTGCGCAAGGACGTGGTGGCGGTCCCGCTGACCCATGACACGGTCGACGCGATGGCGAACCCGCACGGCGTCGTGAAGGACTGGAAGGCAGGGGAGTGCGAGCCCGTCCCCGGGGTGACCATGCCCAAGCTCGTCGTCGTGGAACGCGACTACGGGGCAGTGGCCGCGAAGATGGCTGCCCTGGGGCCGCTGATGGACACCCTTGGTGCCACCACCAAGGGGGTGACCTTCAAGCTGGACAAGGAGATCAGCTTCCTGCGGCACAAGAACGGCGCCGTCCGCGGCGGCCCCGCCGATGGCCGCCCGTCTCTGGCCCGGGACGTCGACGCCTGCGAGGCGATCCTGGCCTTGTCCGGTACGACCAACGGACACCTGGCCACCCAGGGCTTCGAGACGCTGGAGAAGCGAACGGGGGTCAGGCTCGCGGACCTCGCCGCCGAGCATGAGGGCAAGCGGATCACCTTCGCCGACACCCAGGGCGCGCCGGTGTCGGTCATCACCTCACCGGAGTGGTCCGGCTCGGAGTCCGGCGGTCGGCGCTACTCACCCTTCACCATCAACGTCGAACGGCTCAAGCCGTGGCACACCCTGACCGGGCGGATGCACTTCTACCTCGACCACGACTGGATGTCCGAGCTCGGTGAGGGGCTGCCGGTCTACCGGCCACCGCTGAACATGTCGGCTCTCTTTGGCGAACCCGAGGTCGGCCAGACCGGCCAGATGGGCCCGGGCGGTGAGCTCGGGGTGATGGTCCGCTACCTGACCCCGCACAGCAAGTGGTCCATCCACTCGGAGTACCAGGACAACCTGTTCATGCTCTCGCTGTCCCGCGGTGGCCAGACCATCTGGATCAGCGCGGAGGATGCCGCCAAGGTCGGCATCCACGACAACGACTGGATGGAGGCGGTGAACCGCAACGGCGTCGTGGTCGCCCGGGCGATCGTCAGCCACCGGATGCCCGAAGGCACCGTCTACATGCACCACGCGCAGGACCGGCTGATCGACGTGCCGATCGCGGAGACCTCAGGCCAGCGCGGTGGTATCCACAACTCGCTGACCCGGCTGCTGATCAAGCCGAGCCACCTCATCGGCGGCTACGCGCAGCTCTGCTTCGCCTTCAACTATCTCGGCCCGACGGGCAACCAACGCGATGAGGTCACCATGATCCGCCGTCGCTCACAGGAGGTCGAGTACTAAATGTGCACGAGCCTGATGAACACGCCACTGATGAGCACGGCGATGATGAGCACGCCACGGATGCACGCGAACGGAGCGAGCACATGAGACTGATGGCTCAGATGGCGATGGTGATGAACCTCGACAAGTGCATCGGCTGCCACACCTGCTCGGTGACCTGCAAGCAGGCGTGGACCAACAGGACCGGCACCGAGTATGTCTGGTTCAACAACGTCGAAACCCGCCCGGGACAAGGGTATCCGCGCGGTTACGAGGACCAGGAGAAGTGGAAGGGCGGCTGGAAGCTGAACCGCAAGGGCCGGCTCGGCCTCAAGGGAGGCGGCCGGCTGCAGAGCCTGGGGACGATCTTCTTCAACCCCAAGATGCCCGCCATCGGGGACTACTACGAGCCGTGGACCTACGACTACAGCACCCTGACCGACGCACCGGCCCAGCAGCACACCCCTGTCGCCCGGCCCAAGTCGCTGATCACCGGCAAGAACATCAACATCGCCTGGAGCGCGAACTGGGATGACGACCTCGGCGGCTCCATCGAGCACGGGCACAAGGATGTGATGCTCAAGAACATCGCCGACAAGGTGAAGTTCGAGTTCGAGCAGACGTTCATGTTCTACCTGCCGCGGATCTGCGAGCACTGCCTCAACCCCTCTTGCGCCGCTTCCTGCCCCTCCGGTGCGATCTACAAGCGGGCCGAGGACGGCATCGTGCTGGTCGACCAGGACCGGTGCCGCGGCTGGCGCAAGTGTGTCTCCGGCTGCCCCTACAAGAAGATCTACTTCAACCACAAGACCGGCAAGGCCGAGAAGTGCACGTTCTGCTTCCCCCGGATCGAGGTCGGGCTGCCAACCGTGTGCGCCGAGACGTGCGTCGGTCGCCTGCGCTACATCGGCCTCATGCTGTACGACGCGGACAAGGTTCTCGAGGCCGCCTCCACCACCGATGACCACGATCTGTACGAAGCACAGCGCAGCGTCTTCCTGGACCCGAACGACCCGGTGGTGATGCGCGAGGCGGAGGCTGCCGGCATACCCCGGGACTGGGTCCTGGCCGCACAGCGGTCACCGATCTGGGCGCTGATCAACACCTTCAAGGTCGCCCTCCCGCTGCACCCGGAGTACCGCACCATGCCCATGGTCTGGTACATCCCGCCGCTGTCCCCAGTTGTCGACATCGTGCGCGACACCGGCCACGATGCCGAGGACGGAGAGAACCTTTTCGCCGCGATAGAGGCGCTGCGCATCCCGATCGAGTACCTCGCCGAGCTCTTCACGGCCGGCGACGTTGCCCCCGTCGATGCGGTGCTGCGGCGGCTGGCCGCGATGCGTTCCTACATGCGCGAGATCAACATGGGCCGGCCGGCCGACGAGTCCCTGGCCGAGGCGGTCGGCATGACCGGGGTCGAGATCCAGGACATGTTCCGGCTGCTGGCGATTGCCAAGTATGACGAGCGCTACGTGATCCCCCCGGCGCATGCCGAGCAGGCGCACGCCCTGGAGGAGCTCGCCACCGAGTGCAGCCTGGACTTTGACGGCGGCCCGGGGATGGGCGGCTCGGGGCCGTTCGGCGAGGGGTCGGGGGCGCCGACCCCGATCGCGGTGGAGAACTTCCAGATGCTGCGGGAACGGCAGACCAGCGACACCGTGGTCGAGAGCGAGGACCGTCAGTACCGGCAGGGTCGCACCAACCTGCTCAACTGGGACGGTCGGGGCACGCCTGAGGGCCTGTTCCCGCAGAATGGCAACAAGATTCCTGGACAGCCTGGCAGTGGCTCGGCTGGCTCGGCTGGCTCGGCTGGCTCGGCTGGCTCGGCTGGCTCGGCACAGGACGACTCACCGGAGGAACGCCAGTGAGCGTCAGGACGCGGACCATGTCACGACTGCGGAAGGGCCTCACCGAGCAGCAGCTGGTGCTGGCGTGGCAGAGTGCGTCGCTGCTGCTGGGCTACCCCGACGAGGAGCTCCTGACCCGGGTCCCGATGTTGCGCGCGGCGGCCGCGAAGCTGCCGGCCGCGGTCTCGGGTCCTCTGACGGACTTCCTGAACCATCTGGAGAGCGCCGCGCTGCCGGAGCTGGCTGCGGACTACGTGACCACGTTCGACCACCAGAAGCGTTGCTGCCTCTACCTTTCGTATTTCGAGCACGGTGACACCCGGAACCGGGGGATGGCCCTGCTTCGCTTCAAGACGGCCTACCGCGAGGCGGGTATGATCCTGTCCGACGACGAGCTGCCGGACCATCTCGGGGTGCTGCTCGAGTTCGGCGCCACCGCCGACGTGGCCGCAGCACACGCTCTGCTGCTGGAGCACCGGGCCGGTCTGGAGCTGCTGCGGCTGGCGCTCGAGGACGCGCACTCGCCCTGGGCCCACGTGCTGCAGGCGGTCAGCGCCACCCTGCCGCCGCTGGGCGGTGATCATCGCGAGGCCGTGATGAGGCTCGCAGCCCAGGGACCGCCGGCCGAGGAGGTCGGCCTCGCGCCGTTCGCCCCCCCGGAATACATGCCTGACCCGACGGGCGGCAGAGGCGGCAGCGTCAACAGGGTCTCGTTGCCTTCACCGACATTCAACCCCACCAGACACGCCCCCGTGGCCGGCGGAAGAGGAGCCCGAGAATGACAGTCACGAGCCTGTCGGTCATGAGCCTGACGGCAACAAGCCCGACGCTGTCTTACCCGGCGGTGTACACCCCGACGACGCCGGTCGGCGGGGTGGACACCTTCCTGTGGGTGATCTTTCCGTACATCTGCCTGACCGTGTTCGTGGTCGGCCACCTCTGGCGCTACCGCTACGACAAGTTCGGCTGGACCACCCGGTCCTCCCAGCTGTACGAGAGCCGAATGCTTCGCCTGGGCAGCCCGCTGTTTCACTTCGGCATCCTCTTCGTCCTCGCGGGTCACGTCATGGGTCTGGGCGTCCCCAAGTCGTGGACCGACTTCGTCGGAATCTCAGAGGGTATGTATCACTTCATGGCTGTCAGCATCGGAACCGTGGCCGGCGTCTGCACCGTGGCAGGCATGGCGATCCTGATCTACCGTCGTCGCACGGTCGGTGCCGTGTTCTCGGCAACCACGCGGATGGACAAGACCATGTACGTCTTTCTCGGGACCGTGATCGTGCTGGGCCTGGTCAACACCCTGGTGGCCAACGTGTTTGGCGAGTACGACTACCGCGAGAGCGTGTCCGTGTGGTTCCGCGGCATCTTCCGGTTCTCGCTGAAGCCCGAGCTGATGGCGGCAGCGCCGATCGGCTTCAAGCTGCATGCGCTGGCCGCGTTCTCCCTGCTAGCCCTGTGGCCGTTCACCCGGCTGGTTCACGTGTTCAGCGCGCCGCTGGGGTACATCACCCGTCCGTACATCGTCTACCGCAGCCGAGACGACCAGCTTGGTAGCCGCGCACCGCGCCGCGGCTGGGAAAAGATCAAGTAGCAGGTTGCCCCAGTGGCACAACACTTGGTCTGCCCGGAGTGAGACGGGGCTGACTTCGGCTGGCTTCTCGGCGGGCTCAGCGGTGCCAGTTCTTCTCCCAGCGGATTGCTGCGGCCACAGGGCGGCTGTGGCTGCGGTACGGCTGCCGGGCCGTGAGGGTGCGTGCGAGGAACCCGAGGGCTATCCCGCATACCGCCACGGCAGCGGTGGCCCACAGCAGGACGGTGACCACCTGGATGACGAGCATGAGCATGGTGTCCCTCTTCTCCCCGGTGCGTGGGGGTGCTGCTGCGGCGATCCGCCGCCGCAGGTGTGTTTCCTGTCATACCCACATGTGCCGGGTTTTTTCCTGAGGACAATGGACCTCACCCCAAGATTCTACGGCCACCCTGCTGAGTGCCTTCACCGTCCCCGGTCTGGCAACGAGCGGGGGGACGTGAGAAGGCCCACATGGTTTTGGTAGGGGGTTTATCTCATCAACATGGTAAAAACATTATCAATGTTCACAATGTGGTACGCGCAGCTTCGGCAGCCTCCGCCGTTGAGTCTGCCGTCGCGCGTAAGGCTCTGTATGTAGGCCCGTTGAGCAAGGCACACGGTCAGGCACGCGTCACCGATCGCTGATGGGAAGCTCACACAGATGTCGCACACAAGAAGGCGCATGATCCTCAGTCTGGGGACCGGAACTGTCCTGGCACTGGGCCTGTTGTTTCTGACCTATCACTTCGTCGTCGGGCCCAAAGGGCTGACCACGAACGTGCCCACCCTGAGCGCTGCCTTCGGGGTGAACAGGGGCTGCGTCGAGTGTCATGAGAAGAAGAGCCCCGGGGTCGTCCAGAGCTACCACGACAGCAAGCACTCCAGTCGCGGGGTCCAGTGTCTTGACTGTCACAAGCCCGTTGACGGGCAGGCAACCATGACCAAGGACCACGAGAATGTGGCTCTGGTGGCCAAACCGTCGCCGAAGAACTGCGCGAAGTGCCATGCCCCGGAGGTGAAGGAGTTCGCCAAGAGTGGCCACGCCGCCAAGGCCTGGTATGCCGTGGACGGCGCCAAGGACTTCACTCGCGAAGAGCTGGCCAAGAACCACCTGCTGGATGCCAAGGGGCAGCCGGTGAAGGCGGGCAAGGCTAACCCCGTAGCCACCTTGATCGGCAAGGACGCCAGTGCCCAGTCCTGCAAGGTCTGTCACGCCGTGGGCAAGAAGAACCTGGACGGAAGCTTTGGGGACTGCACCAAGTGCCATCTCCGGCACACGTTCGAGGTCGCCCAGGCCCGCAAGCCCGAGACGTGCGCACAGTGTCACCTCGGACCGGATCACCCTCAGTCCGAGGTCTACAACGAGTCGGTGCACGGCGCGTACTACGCGGCCAACAAGGAGAAGTTCAATATGGATGCCCCCGCCGGCACCCTGACGGTCAAGGACTTCCCGGCGCCGACCTGCGCCACCTGTCACATGTCAGGCATCGGCGGGGTCAAAGGCACCCACGACGTGGGCGAACGCCTGAAGTGGAAGCTGACCCCGGAGGTTGCCATCATCCGGGCGAACGGGGGCAAGAACCAGGCAAAGATGAACTCCGTCTGTCTCAACTGCCACAGCCAGCCCTCCATCACCGATGTGATGGCCAAGGCGGATACCACTATCGCGCTGACCAACACGAACGTCCTGAAGGGCCAGGCCGTTCTCACTGATCTGCGCGGGACCGGCCGCCTGGGGACCAAGGCGTTTGCCTATCCCATCGACTTCACCTACTTCGAGCTGTGGCACCACGAAGGTCGCAGGGCGCGATCTGGCGCCGTGATGGGTGGCCCCGACTACGTGAACTGGCACGGGATCTACGAGCAGCAGAAGGCTCTGATCGAGCTGGAGTCCCAGGCCGCTGAGCTCAGGGCAAAGCCGTAGGGATGCTGACGTCGTGAGCTATCTGAGGCGGCTACCCTCCGCCGTCGACAAGACCCTGCTCCTGCTGGCGGTCATGAGCTTTAACTTCCTGTTCGTCGGTGTGGACGTCCTGATGGCCCACTCCGAGAACAACGTGTTCCGCTGGGCCCTGATACCCGTGATCTTCAGTCCCGTCGCGGTCCTGGCGATTCTCGCGCTGCTGATATTTAGACAGAGCGTGGTGGTGCACAGAGCCTTTACCACGGTGATGTGGTGTGGTGTCGGAGTAGGCGTGATGGGCACGTTCTTTCACCTCACCGGGAATGCCACCGGTGGACGGGAGAGCCTGCACAGGCTGCTGGTCGAGGGCTCTCCCATCGCCGCGCCGATCGCCTTCGCCGGGATCGCCGTCTACGCGCTGGCAACTGAGCACTATCGAGGACCCAGGCGACGGTCGGTGCTGTTGAAGCTGGCCGGCCTGGGGTTCGCCTGCGCGGTTGTTGCGGCCTTCCTGGACCATGCTCGCCTGGGCTTCATACCGGTCTACACCTTGATTCCGCTGGTGTCCGGCACTCTGGCCGCGGGGTCATGTTTCTATCTGTCTCGTCGCCGGGACGCCCCCGCTCAGACGCGTATTCACCTCTACCTCATGGCGCTCAGTGTGGTGGTGGGACTGGTGGGCTTCGGGTTCCATGTCGCAGGTGACCTGGCCGGGACCGAGGGCATCGTCTGGGCCAGGATCCTGTACCGCAACCCGGTGCTGGGCCCGCTGCTCTTCTGCGACCTGGCCCTCCTGGGCGCACTCAGCATCCTGCCCGAGCCGGAGCCAGTGCGGGAGGACGCTCCGACGGCGGAGCCTGTCCCGGCGGGGGCCTTTCAGGTCATCTGAGCGGGCTCGCGGCCAGCGACACCGCGATCTGCGCGGCGAGACCGGCGTTGTTCAGAACCAGGTCGATGTTGGCCTGCAGGCTCACGCCATGGGTGTGCTCGTGAAAGAAGCCGAGCAGGAACGGCGTGACGTCCTTGCCGGTGATCTTGTTGTCCTGCAACGCTTCCAGGGCCGCGGCCAGAGTCGCCTCGTGCAGTTCGCGAGGCATCTCCTTGCCGTCCGGGATCGGGTTGGCCACCACCAGAGCCTGCTCGAGCCCCAGCGCGTCGCGGGCGGCCAGCGTGTCCGCGATCTCGGCGGCCGACTGCGCGACCCACGGGACGGCATACCCGCTGTCCTGGATGTAGAAGCCCGGGAACTTCTCGCTGCGGTACCCCACCAGGCCCACCGAAAGGGTCTCGAGCCGCTCGAGAGTGGCATGGACGTCCAGGATGGACTTCACCCCGGCGCAGACCAGCGCAACCGGGATGTGGGCGAGGGCGGGCAGATCGGCTGACTCGTCAAAGCTCTGGCTGGCTCCGCGATGGACCCCGCCGAGGCCGCCGGTGGCGAACACCCGGATGCCGGCCCGGTGCGCGAGGTAGGCCGTGGACGCGACGGTGGTGGCGCCGAGCGACCCGCTGGCGATCACGCTGCCGAGGTCGCGGATGCTCGACTTGACCACGTTCCCGTCGGTCGCGATCTGGTCAAGGGCATCGTCGTCCAGACCGATCCGCACCTGGCCGGCGACGATGGCGATGGTCGCGGGCACAGCGCCGGAGTCGCGAACGGCAGCCTCGATCTCGCGGGCTACCCGGGCGCTGGACTCGGTGGGCAGCCCGTGGCTGATGATGGTGGACTCGAGGGCGACGACGGCGCGGCCATCCTGCAGTGCGGTGCTGACTTCTTCGGCAATGATCACGACGAGCACTCTACGGAGGCCCGATCCGTCAACAGGAGGTGGCTGATGTCAGCGATGGTGTGCGTAGCCGGCGATGTGATGCTGGACGTCCTCGTCAGGACCACCGGACCGTTGAACGCCGATGACGACACGCCGGCTGTGATCACCCTGAGCGCGGGCGGGCAGGCCGCCAATGTCGCGGCCTGGGTGTGCGCCCTGGGTGGACGCGCCGGGCTCTACGGGCCGCGCACCCAGGATGCCGCGGGGCTGCTGGTCGACGCTCAGCTGAGTGCCCGTGGCATCCGGCTGTGGGCCGATCCCCAGTGTGCCCACGCCGGCACCGTCGTCTCGTTGGTCACGTCCGGCAAGCGCACCCTGGCCTCCGATCCCGGGGACGTGGCGTGGGTCAACGACCGCCTGGCTGACCCCCGTTGGCTGGCCGGGGCGGACTGGCTGCACTTGTCGGGCTACCTCCTGCTCCGGGCGCCGGATCCGGCGGTGGTGATCGCGGTGGCGCGGGCAGGACGACAGGCCGGCGTCCGGGTGGCCGTCGACCTGGCCTCCGCCTCGATGATCGAGACCTACGGCGCGCGAGCCTTCCGGGCCCTGGTCGAGGCTCTCGACCCCGCGGTGGTGTTCGGCAACGAGGGCGAGTGGGCCGCCATCGGGGGGCCGACCGGCCTGCCCCGCGTTGATGCGGTCGTCAAGCGGGGCTGCCGGGGGTCTACCTTCGTGGTGGGTGGTGCGGTGACATCATGGGGGATCGTCCCCGGCGCAGTGGTCGACGTCACAGGCGCCGGTGATGCGCTGGCCGCCGGATACCTCCTGGGTGGCCCGGAGGCGGCTATGGAGGCTGCGGCCCGGTGTATCTCGCAGGTGGGCGCGCAGCCGCCAATCTAAGCCGGACGTCCGGATCCGTGACTGGCGCAACGCGTTGGGTGGAATCCTTGAGGTGGTGTGGGCGTTGAGATCGTTATGGGACGCCATGAGAGTGTCGAACCCAGCTGATTATCTGACAGAAAGAGGCGAATAGCGGTGCCAGACCCTTCCGAGCTCTTCACCTTCGAGACAGACATCCCGCTGGCAGAGCTGCGGGCGTCGGTGATGCTGGTCTCGCTCGGCGGGTTCGTCGATGCCGGACAGACCCAGCAGCTGATGACCGAACACGTGCTGGCCACCCTTCCGCACACCGTGGTGGCCTCCTTCGACGTCGACCAGCTGCTTGACTACCGCGGCCGGCGGCCGACGATGCTGTTCGACCGCGACCGCTGGTCCAGCTACGCCGATCCGACGCTGCGCCTCTACCGCGTACTCGATGCTGACGGGGAGCCCTTCCTGGTGCTGTACGGCCCTGAGCCAGACTACCGGTGGGAGGGCGTGATCAAAGCGGTCAAGGTGCTCAACGAGATGCTGGGGGTGACGCTCACGGTCAGCGTCCACGGCATACCGATGGCGGTGCCGCACACCCGGCCCATCGGCCGCACGGCCCATGCGACCGACCCGAAGCTGATCGGTGAGCACGAGACGCTCTTCGGGGCCGTGCAGGTGCCGGGCAGCATCGCTGCGCTGCTGGAGCTTCGCCTCGGTGAGTCCGGCAAGGACGCGCTCGGTTTCGCGGTCCACGTTCCGCATTACCTTGCCCAGGCGCAGTTCGCCGATGCTGCCGTGCTGGCTCTCGGGTCCTTCGCCGGTGCGACCGGGCTCAACATCCCCGCGGAGGACCTGGTCGCCGCCGCGGGCCTGAACAGGGCTGAGATCCTGCAGGAGATCGCCGCCTCCGAGGAGGTCACCCAGGTCGTCGAAGCGCTGGAACGCCAGTACGACGCCTATCTGCAGGGCCGTGAGAAGCCTGGCCTGCTGGCCACCGACGTCCGGGACCTGCCGACGGCTGACGAACTCGGCGCCGAGTTCGAGCAGTACCTCCGCAGCCACACCGACGAAGAACCGCAAGACTAGGGACCGTGCGGGTCTGAGCTCACACGGCTGGTGACCGAGTCGGTTTCAGGTTCACAAAGCTAGGGACGATGTCGGTCTCAGGTTCACAAAGCTAGGGACGGTGCGGGTCTGCACCACCTCAGCTGGGACCTGGCGCCGGGCTGCCGGAGCTGCTTCAGCTCAGCCCTTGGCGTCGGACCAGCGCTCGATGATGCTGGTGTCGGAGACGAACCGCACCGCACTCGATCGGGTCCAGCGTCGTGCGCTGGCAGTCAGTGCCGCATCAACGGCCGCGGCCGCCTCCTCGGCTGCCCCGCTCGGCACATGGACCAGAAGCTCGTCGTGAAGACACAGGACTATCCTCGCGCCGAGGTGCCGCGTCGTCAGCCGCACGGTCGCCGCCCAGGCCTTGAACAGCTCGGCTGCCGCGCCCTGGATGACGGCGTTGCGCGCAAACCGTCCCCGGCCCGCGATCAGCGAGGACAAGGTTGCGACAGGAGCATCAACGGGGTTGTCCCACATCGGAATACGCCGGCCCCCGTAGGTCCGGATAGCCCGCGCGGCCACCCCCGAGTCATAGGCGCGACCCAGGTAGGCCATGGCCGTGGGGTAGGTGCGCTCGAGGTCCTTCAGGGCCTCGCCGGCTGCGCCGCTGGTCTGGCCGTACATCGCGGCGAGGACGGCGATCTTTGCCGCCGGACGGTCCACCTTGAGTGCCACCCCCACCGGCGCGTAGAGGTCGTCGGCCCGGGTGGCCCGGGCGAAGTCCAGGTCACCAGAGACGGCGGCCAGCACCCTGGGCTCGATCTGGCCCAGGTCCGAGCGGACGAACAGGTATCCCGGGTGAGCTGCCACCGCGGGTCGCAAAGGGGTTGGCAGGTTGTGCAGCCCGTTCTGAGCGGTCATCCGGCCGGCGGCGCCGTCACAGGCGGTCCAGGCACCACGCAGCCGATCGTCCGGGCCGATGTTGGTGTCGAGCCAGTGCCACCCGTACGTCGTGGCGATCCGCTCGGCCTTGCGCCAGGTCAGCAACGCCTCGACCAGGGGATGGGTGTCGCGGAACGGTTCCAGCCGCCAGGCGCGCGTGTCCGGGACAATCACGCCGACCGAGGCCAGAAGCTCCCGGACCTGCACCGGGTTTCGCAGATCGGTGGACTCGCGACCCGGCGCATGGCTCAACACCGCGGCATCTCGGATCGCGCGAGTCCGGCGGGCGCCAGCCTCGTCGTCGGGTCGCCTGCCCGCCGAGTCCTCGATCAGCGCCTCGATCGTCGGGCGGTCCACCGGGAGCCCCGTGGTGGACAGCTCGACACAGAGAAGGGCGGCAGCCGACTCGGACTGGCTGGTGCTGACTGCCCGCGGGGAGATCTCGGACAGGGCGGCGATCTGTCGATGTGCGGTGTCCGCCGTGGTGGCCGCCCAGGCCAGCGCACGCTCCGGGGTGCTCTGCCAGGTGCCGGCGATGGCCTCGGGTCGGAGGTAGCCGTCGGCGCGGACCGGGCTCTGCGGGTCACCGTGGTCGCCGGGGTCGTGCTCGGCGGCGAAGTCGAACAAGTCATCTCCGGTTGCCCGGGGCAGGTCCGCGGTGGCCAGCCGGCACACGGTGGCCCACGTAACCGCCGGGTCGGCGGCACGACCACCGACCAGGATCCGGTGCGCCTCGGCGATGTCCCAGCACCTGTCGAGGTGGATCCCCCTGACTATCAGGGGGTATGCGTCGGCCTGTGCGGACCAGAACACCCAGCGGGGGTGCCGGGCGTCCTCGAGCCGCGACACCTTCTCCATGATCTCGCCGAGGCTTCCCGCCTCTGTCACGCCCTCGCCGCTCATCGATGCCATCGTGCTCGTGAAGCAGACGGCGACAAGGTCGCGGGGTGGCGGTTGCGGGGGCACCCCACCATCCAACAGCACCGGCATCGCGCAGGAACGCGCCCAGGTCTGCCGGGTGTTGTCAAACGGTACTTGAAGCGTTGCTGAAGCGTTTCCGAAGCGTTGCCGAAGCGTTGCCTGTTCGACCTAGCGGGTGCCGCGCGACTAGTGGGACGCTGCGAGCGCGCGGCCGCAACGATGTGGCCAGCGACGAAGTTGTTCAGGGAAGGTCTTTCATGACGTCTGTTCGCTATCGTTTCAACGCCCGCCAGCACTTCACTGCTCGTCATCGTCTCAGCGCGGCCGCCCTGGCTGCGGCACTGGCCACCAGCGGCCTGACCGCCGTGGCGCTCGCCGGCCCCGCGGCCGCGGACGGTCCCAGGTCCGGTGCGCCCTGGGTCGCCAGCCTGGGCGACTCGTACATCTCCGGAGAGGCCGGCAGGTGGGCGGGGAGCTCCGATACCTCGAGCAGGTATGCCGATGCACTGGGCAGCACCGCGTACTTCGACAATGCAGCCAGCACCGGTGAGCAGATCGTGCGCTGCCACCGCAGCAAGTCCCAGGAGTCGTACATCGGCGGGGGAGTCAACGGACTCAACCTGGCCTGCTCGGGCTCAAAGACGTCGACCTACACGTCCAGCGACGGCTACTTCAAGCCGGGCCTCGACTTCACCGACAACGGAACAGGTCAGCAGGGCCAGGCCAAGATGCTGCAGACCTTCGCGGCCACGCACAACGTCAAGATGGTTGTCGTCGGCATCGGCGGCAACGACTTCAACTTCGCCTCGATCGTGCAGTCCTGTGTGACGGACTTCCTCGGATCGTCGTCCCTGTTCCCGGACTACTGCAACGACGACTCGTCG
Source organism: Dermatophilaceae bacterium (assembly GCA_014377705.1). Classification (GTDB taxonomy): domain Bacteria; phylum Actinomycetota; class Actinomycetes; order Actinomycetales; family Dermatophilaceae; genus UBA4719. The sequence continues at coordinate 1,135 of JACMPC010000161.1, read as the reverse complement.
GTCAAGGCCAACTTCACCCCGGCGAACATCGCCCTGGTCCAGGCAAGGATCGCCACCAGCCTGCAGAACGTGAGAACGGCGATGCGCAGCGCCGGATACGCAGACTCAGACTGGTCCGCGGTTGTCCAGACCTATCCGTCGCCCATCCCGAACGGTGCTGGATTTCGATACAGCCAAAGCGGATACAGCCGACAGAACACCGGGGGCTGTGGCTTCTGGAACAAGGATGCGGACTGGGCCAACGGCACGGCGCTACCGACCATCAACGCCACCGTCAAGAACGCCGTCACGGTCTCGGGGGTGGCCGACGTCAAGACCCTCGACCTGGCTTCGGCGTTCAACGGGCGGCGGCTGTGCGAGGGCGGCGTCGGCCTGTACGAGGAGAAGGGGCTGACCTCCTGGCAACAGGCCGGGGCGGTGGACCAGACCGAGTGGATCAACCAGATTCGCACGGTGTCCACGATCGGCACCAAGTACTACCTGCAGGAGTCGCTGCACCCGAACTACTGGGCACAGCTGGGTCTGCGGAGCTGCGTGCGCCAGGTCTGGAACGGTGGTTCGGTCCGTGGCGGATCCTGCACCATCTCGGGCACCGGCCTGGTCGGTGGTGAGCCGCGGATGGCTCTGGGCTAGGGGGTGGGCCGGACCTGCGGGACGTGAGCCAGGACCGTCGAGAGTGAGCGCTGGCCGCAGCTATCGGCGCCGTGCATCTGCGCGTCGACATGATTGGGCAGGCTGTGGTCCGCGCGGGTGCGGGAGCCATCCGTTGGGACCGCTCCAGTGCTGGCAGGCCGCGAGCCAGAATCGGCGGCCGATCCCGACACACCACGCGCCGTAGGCGTCGTTGGCCACCATGAACAGCGGCGCCAGCGTGGGGATCTGGCCGAGGAGGGTGAACACGCCAGCGACGATGGCGATCCATCCGATCGGCCGGCTGAAGCCACGCAGCATGAGTATGTCGAAGCAGGTGAACGACACGCTCACCAGCAGGAACCCCGCGGTGTTGGTGGTGCTGTCGAGGACGCCCAGAACACGCCCGGCAGCCATGAGCCCGGTGCCTGGGCCGAGGCCGGCTCCGGTCTGCAGCCCGAGCGGGACGAGCGCGGTCTGCGCGAGGCGTCCAAGCATTCCGACG
>JACMPC010000160.1 GCA_014377705.1 Dermatophilaceae bacterium | reverse complement strand
GGCGAGCGCCTCCGCCGCGGCGCCGACGTCGATGGTGGAGAACGCCCCGTCGGGGTAGCCCAGCGAGACCACTCGGTGCACCCCCAACGCGTCGGCGGCGACCTGAAGCTCTCGCAGACGGATGGCGCCGAGATTTCCCTGGGATGCCATCGCGGTCGAGGTCAGACCGGCGGATCCGTCTGTTGCCGTCACGAGGACGACCCTATGTCCCTCGGCGACGGCTCGCGCCAGCGTGCCCGCGGTGAGGAGCGCCTCGTCGTCTGGATGAGCGTGGAACGACACCACTGTGTAGGGCATGGTGCCACCGTCCCACCTCATCGGGTCAGGTCCCAACGGCTCTCAGCGGGCCCTCAGCGACCGACCCGCACGATGGCTCCATCCCCCTTCATGACCAGCAAAGGAATCGATCGTGCGGCGTTGCCTGAACCTTTCCGCTTCCATCGTCGGGCGGCTGCTGCCCGCTGCCGGACTTGCGGTCGCCGTGGGTCTTGTCGTCGTCACCCCATCCCTGGTGGGGATGTCCTGGGCCGCCGTCGGCGCGGTGATCGCCGGCGTCTCCGTGACGACATTGGTGGCGCTCTCCGCGTTGTGGATCCTGGGACTACTGGTCCACACGGTGGTCCTGACGGCCGCGCTGCCGGGGCTGTCCTCGGGTCGAGCGCTGCTCCTCAACCTGTCCGGCAGCGCCGTGTCAAACCTCGTGCCGTTCGGCGCAGCGGCCGGCATGGGCTGGGGATATGTCATGACACGCGCGTGGAAGGTCCCGCCGACGTCCTTCGCCGCGTTCACCGTCATCAGCAACGTCTGGAACGTCATCGGGAAGCTGTTGGTCGGCACCGTGTTGTTGGGAGGAGCGCTGTTTCTGGGCGCGACCATACCTCCGGGCCTTCACGGGATCCTTGTGGTCGGCTCGATGACCGTGGTCGCGCTGCTGGTTGCCGTGTTCACGATCGCACTCAGCGCCCGCGCCGCCGCTCGGGTCGGCCGCGCCCTCGACAACGTCCTCAACCGGACCCTGCGAGCGACGGGCTCCACGCGGGTCGTGGCGTTCGAGCAGTGGGTGGCGCAGGCCCGTACCGAGACATCCACGACGATCGGCGCCAGCTGGGGACGTCTGACGGCCGGCGTTGCCGCCTACCTGTTCCTGCAGTGGCTGCTGCTCGCGGCCTGCCTGCTCGCCGTGGGCGCGCACGTGTCGTTGCTCACGGTTGCCGTCGCGTTCGGGATCGAGCGGCTCCTGACCCTGGTGCCGTTCACACCGGGAGGCAGTGGATTCGCCGAGCTCGGGACTGTGGCGATCCTGGTCGCCCTGGGTGGCGCTCCGGTCGTGGTGGCCGGCGGCGTGCTGCTCTACCGGTTCTACTCCCACCTGATGGAGATCCCCGTAGGTGGGGCCGGCGGGCTGGTGTGGATGCACTGGCACCGCCGCACCCTCAGGAAGGCGGCCCTCGCATGAAGATTCTCCACGTCACCGACTGCTACCTGCCCCGTCTGGGCGGCATCGAGATGCATGTCAGCGATCTCGCCCGCCGGCAACAGGACGCAGGACACGAGGTCACAGTCCTGACCCGCACGTCCCCCGGTCCTGCCGGGGAGCAGGGTGCGGTGGCCGTGGAGCGTCATCCGGGCGGCCCGCTCCGCTGGGGAGCCGGCCGGCACGCCCGTGATGTCGCGTCCACCCTCGAGGCCGACATCGTGCACGCGCACCTGTCGGTGGCGTCCCCGTTCGCGGTGGCCGCGCTGAAGGCATCGACCGACCTGCCCACCATCGCAACGATCCACTCGGTCGTGCCCGACTCCCCGCTGGCCCTCCGCAGCGCGCTGGCACTGGGCGGCTTTCCCAGCAGGTCCGTCGTGTTCACCGCGGTCAGCGAGGCGGCCGCACAACCGTGGCGGCACGCCATGGGCGATCGCATGCCGGTCCGCATCCT
>JACMPC010000017.1 GCA_014377705.1 Dermatophilaceae bacterium | reverse complement strand
CGGTGAGAGCGGACCACTGGAGAGGAACATGAAGCATGCGGAGACGGCTAACAGCAGCGTTCGCGTTCCCGGTCGTGGCAGCCCTGCTGCTCACCGGGTGCGGGAGCAGCAGCACCAGCAGTAGTGGGGACACCTCGACGAAGGCGGCGAACACCAGCGGTGCCATCACCGTTGACGGCACCCAGCCCGAGAACCCGCTCATCCCCGGCAACACCAACGAGACCGGCGGCGGCAAGGTCGTCGACTCGCTGTTCACCGGCCTGGTCAAGTACAACACCGACACCGCGGCACCGGAGATGGCCGTGGCCTCCTCCATCACCTCCAGCGACGCGCAGACCTACAACGTCAAGCTGAACTCCGGGTGGACGTTCCACGACGGCACACCGGTGAACGCGAAGAGCTTCGTCGACGCCTGGAACTGGGTCGCCTATGCCCCCAACGGTGCGCTGAACTCCAGCTTCATGGCCGAGATTGCCGGCTACGACGCGCTCAACCCGGTCGGCGCGGACGGCAAGCCGTCGAAGACGCCCCCGGCCGTCAAGGAGATGAGCGGGCTGAAGGTGGTCAGCGACACCGAGTTCACCATCGCCCTGTCGGCGCCGTACAGCCCGTTCAAGGCCAAGCTCGGTTACACGGCGTTCTCGCCGCTGCCGACCAGCTTCTTCACCGACCCCACCGCCTTCGGTCGCAAGCCGATCGGTGACGGTCCGTTCAAGTTCGTCGAGTGGAAAGACAACACCAGCATCAAGCTCACGCGCTACGACGCCTTCGCGGGCACCAAGCCCTCGGTCAAGGACGTCACGTTCAAGCTCTACCAGGACCAGAACGCCGCCTACGCGGACCTGCAGTCCAACAACCTCGACTTCCAGCAGACACTGCCCACCTCGGCCCTGGCCGGCGAGCAGTACAAGAAGGACCTCAGCGACCGCGCGGTCGACAAGAACGTCCTGGTCGTCCAGACCATCAGCTTCCCGCTCTACGACTCGAAGTACCAGAACCCGAAGCTGCGCCAGGCCATCTCCGAGGCCATCAACCGGGACCAGATCACCAAGGTGATCTTCAACAACACGCGGACGCCGTCGACCTCCTGGTCCTCCCCGGGCGTGGGCGGCTACGTGGCCGGCACCTGTGGCGAGTTCTGCAAGTACAACCCCGGCAACGCGAAGAAGCTGTTGGCCGAGGCCGGTGGGTTCACCGGCCAGCTGACCCTGAGCTACAACGCCGACGGCGACCACAAGGGCTGGACCGAGGCCACCTGCAACAGCATCAAGGAGGCCCTCGGCGTCGACTGCGTCGCGAGCCCGGTCCCGACGTTCGCCGATTTCCGCAAGCAGATCAACGGCAAGTCGATGACGGGCATGTTCCGCACCGGCTGGCAGTACGACTTCCCGAACATCGAGAACGGCCTCACCCCGCTGTACTCGACGGGTGGTTCGGCCAACGACTCGAAGTACACCAACAAGCCCTTCGACTCCGCGCTGAGCAAGGCGGCCGCGAACAGCGACCTCGACAAGGCCAACAGCGGCTTCGCGGACGCGGAGAAGATGCTGGCCGCAGACATGCCGTCCATCCCGCTCTGGAGTGTCAAGCAGCAGTCCGGTTACTCGGACAAGGTCAGCAACGTCAAGGTGAACGCCTTCGGCGAGATCGACCTGACCCAGGTCACCGTAAACAGCTGAACCATCCGCGGGCCGGTCCACCTCGTCGGTGGGCCGGCCCGTGGTGTGTCCGGCACCGGCCGCCTGCGGCCACATCTACTGTGACGACATCCACCGAGGACGGCAGCGTCACCGAAGGGAGGTTCCATGGGCCGCTACGTGTTGCGCCGGCTGCTCCAGATGATCCCGGTTTTCCTCGGGACCACGTTCCTCATCTACTACCTGGTCAACGCGGTGCCGGGTGACCCGCTCGCCGGCAAGTGCGGGGAGCGGCCGTGTCCACCCGCGTTCATCGCCAAGTACCGCGCCGAGTACAACCTCGACGACAACGTGTTCGTCCAGTACGTGAAGTACCTGGGCAACCTCCTGCACGGTGACTTCGGCCAGACGCTGTCGGGCCGGCCGATCACCGACATCATCACCACCGCCTACCCCACCACACTCAAGCTCGCCACGGTGGCCATCGCCATCGAGATCCTGGTCGGGATCACCGCCGGTGTCCTCACCGGCCTCGGCCGGGGTGGCTTCATCGACAACCTGGTGCTCGTCTCGACGCTGCTGCTCATCGCGCTACCGGTCTTCGTCGTCGGCTTCCTGCTGCAGTTCTTCGTCAACATCAAGCTCGGCATCGGAAGCCCCACGGTGTCCTCCGGGGCCCCGATCAGCGAGCTGCTCATCCCGGGCTTCGTGCTGGCCAGTGCATCCCTGGCCTACGCGACCCGGATCACCCGGACGTCCACCGTGGGGAACAAGGGCGCCGACTACGTGCGCACCGCCACGGCCAAGGGCTTGCCGCGGCGTCGCGTGGTGGGTATCCACCTGCTGCGCAACTCCCTCATCCCGGTCGTCACGTTCATCGGTACCGACTTCGGCGGCCTCATGGGTGGCGCGATCGTCACCGAGGGCATCTTCAACATCAATGGCATCGGGCGCGAGGTCTACCGCGCCATCGTGACCAAGGAGGTCGTGACCGTCGTCGGGCTCGTGGTCGTGCTGGTGCTCGTGTACCTGCTGGCCAACCTGGTCGTCGACGTTCTCTACGCCGCACTCGACCCGAGGATCCGCTATGAGTAACGCCTTTGGCCCCCCCTCTGGCCCCGGCTCGTACGACGCAGGCACGGGCCAGTCCACCGCGGTCTACGCCGCGTCGAACGCCACGGCCGCCGGTAGGACGGTCGGCGGGGGTTCGGCCCCCGGCGGCGGCGCGGGTGACATCAGCACCCAACGCGTGGGCGGGCTCTGGTCCGACGCCTGGCACGATCTGCGGCGACGACCGCTGTTCGTCATTGCCGGCGTCGTCATCGTGGTGATCCTGGTCGTGGCGGCGTTCCCCGGACTGTTCACCTCCAAGGACCCGACCGCAGGCAACCTGGAGTTCAGCAACGAGGGACCGTCGGGCGGAGCGTGGTTCGGCTACGACCTGCAGGGTTACGACGTCTACGCCCGCACCATCTACGGTGCGCGCTACTCGATCATCGTCGGTTCGCTAGCGACGCTGTCCACGACGCTGTTCGGGATGGCCTACGGCGTGCTCTCCGCGTACTACGGGGGCTGGCTGGACGGTCTCCTCTCCCGTATCGGCGACGTCTTCCTCGGTATCCCGTTCGTCCTGGGTGCCATCGTCATCCTGACGACGTTCAACACCAGCAACAGCACTGTCGTCATCGTCACCCTGGTAGTGCTGTCGCTGGCGGTGCTCGGCTGGCCGGTGCCCGCGCGCATCATGCGCTCGTCGATCATCCAGGCCAAGGGAGCCGACTACGTCGCTGCGGCGCGGTCGATGGGCGCGAGCACCCCGCGGATCATCTTCAAGCATCTGCTGCCCAACGCGCTGGCACCCTCACTGGTGTACGCCACCATCTCGCTGGGGGCCTTCATCGGTGCCGAGGCCACCCTGTCCTACCTGGGTATCGGCCTGCGCTCGCCGGTGGTCTCCTGGGGCGTCATGATCAGCGACTCCCAGAGGTACCTGCGCGTTGCCCCGCACTCGCTGCTGTTCCCGGCCCTCTTCCTCGTCGTCACGGTGCTCGCGTTCGTCATGATGGGCGACGCCGTGCGCGAGGCGCTCGACCCGAAGCTGCGTTGACCGTGCGGCACGAGGAGACAGAGTGAACTTCCGAGGAAAGAACGGGTCCGCACCGGCCACCCCGGTGGCGGGGCCCAGCGTGGCCCCCGGTGGGCGGCTGCTCGACGTGGAGGACCTGCACGTCGAGTTCCGCACCCGCGACGGCGTGGCCAAGGTGCTCAACGGGGTCTCCTACCACCTGGACGCGGGCGAGACCCTGGCCGTGCTGGGGGAGTCCGGCTCCGGCAAGTCCGTCACGGCGCAGACCGTGATGGGCATTCTGGACGTCCCGCCGGGCGCGATCACCGGCGGGCAGATCCGCTTCAAGGGCCAGGACATGCTGACGATGACCGAGGAGCAGCGCCGGCTCATCCGCGGCGACGGCATCGCCATGGTGTTCCAGGACGCCCTCTCCGCGCTGAACCCGGTGTTCACGGTCGGGTTCCAGATTGCGGAGCAGTTCCGGGTGCGCCGGGGGATGAGCCGCAAGGACTCCACGGCCCGGGCGATCGAGCTGCTGGACCAGGTGAAGATCCCCAACCCCGCTCGCCGCGTCAAGGAGTACCCGCACCAGTTCTCCGGCGGCATGCGCCAGCGCGTCATGATCGCGATGTCGCTGGCGCTGGATCCGGAGGTGCTCATTGCCGACGAGCCCACCACGGCCCTCGACGTCACCGTGCAGGCCCAGATCATGGATCTGCTCAAGGAGATCCAACGTGAGCGGCAGATGGGGATGATCCTCATCACCCACGATCTGGGCGTCGTGGCCGACGTCGCCGACCGCATCGCCGTGATGTACGCCGGGCGCATCGTGGAGCAGGCCGAGGTGCACGACCTCTACGCCAACCCTTGCCACCCGTACACGATCGCCCTGCTCGAGTCGATCCCGCGGGTGGACCTCAAGGGCCAGAAGCTGGTCTCCATCTCGGGGCTGCCGCCGAACCTCATCAACACCCCCGGCGGCTGCGCCTTCCACCCTCGCTGCCGGATGGCTCGCGACGAGTGTCTGACCCGCACCCCGCCGCTGCTCGAGCTCGCACCCGGGCGCCTCAGTGCGTGCCTGTTCGCCGAGAAGCTCCACCACAGCGAGGAGGTGGTCAGCGGTGGCTGACCCGACACCCACCCGAACCACCGCCGTCCCCCGCACCACCGGCGGGCCGTTGCTTCAGGTCCGCGACCTGGTCAAGTACTTCCCGGTCACCCAGGGCGTGCTGTTCCAGCGGACCATCGGCCACGTCAAGGCCGTCGACGGAGTGAGCTTCGACCTCGCCGCCGGGGAGACCCTGGGCGTGGTGGGCGAGTCGGGCTGCGGCAAGTCGACGCTGGCCAGGGTGCTGATGCGGCTCGAGCCGGCCACCAGTGGACAGGTCCTGTTCGAGGGCGAGGACATGCTCGCGCTCAAGGGGTCCGCGCTGCGGCGGATGCGTCGCAAGGTGCAGATGGTGTTCCAGGACCCGTACACCTCGCTGAACCCCCGCATGACCGTCGGCGACATCATCGGCGAGCCCTACGAGATCCACACGGACGTGGCGCCCCGGGGCGACCGGCGCAAGGCCGTCCAGGACCTGCTCGATGTGGTCGGGCTCAACCCTGAGCACATCAACCGCTACCCGCACCAGTTCTCCGGCGGCCAGCGCCAGCGCATCGGCATTGCCCGCGCGCTCGCGCTCAAGCCCGACCTCATCGTGTGCGACGAGCCCGTCTCCGCCCTCGACGTCTCCATCCAGGCGCAGGTGATGAACCTGCTCGGCGACCTGAAGAGAGAGTTCGGCCTGTCCTACCTGTTCATCGCCCACGACCTCTCCGTGGTGCGTCACCTGTCCGACCGGGTGGCTGTGATGTACCTGGGCAAGCTCGTGGAGACCGGTACCGAGGAGGAGATCTACGAGCGCTCGTCGCACCCCTACACCCAAGCTTTGCTCTCCGCGGTGCCGGTGCCGGACCCGACGGCGCGGGCGACCAAGGCCGTCATCCGCCTCGAGGGCGATGTGCCGAGCCCCATCGACCCGCCGTCGGGCTGCCGGTTCCGGACGCGGTGCTGGAAGGCCCAAGACGTGTGCTCAATCGAGGAGCCCGCGCTGGTCGAGCGGCGGGGACACCTGTCCGCCTGCCACTTCGCCGAGCCACGTGACGTCATCGCCACGGGCTAGCGCCCAGTCCGCTCGAGGCTGCCCGCCCGCGGCTGACCCACCCGGTCGGCCGTCGGCGCAGGGTCTGAGAGGATGAGCGGGTCGGCAGTGCAGGAACCCGGTGCGATTCCGGGGCGGTCCCGCCACTGTGACCGGACCGCGGCTGAAGCGG
>JACMPC010000159.1 GCA_014377705.1 Dermatophilaceae bacterium | reverse complement strand
TGGATCTGCCCGACTGGACCCAGAGTCAAGTTGACATATTGGCGCCGACCCGGTCACACTCCAGGCAAGTTATACGGACCAATTGAGCCGAATCGTTCGGCATCTCGAAAGGAATAAGCATGCGGAACAGTGCGCGACTCGTCGGCGCGGCCGCCATCCTCCTCTTGACGGTATCGGGATGCGGTCTGGGAAGCGGCGACGCCGGTGGGCAGGAGAGCAAGGCTGGTGCGTCGAGCGGCAAGGTGACCGGGGCGATCAGCTTCGAGACCCTGCAGCTCAAGCCGGACTTCGACACCTACATCAACGGGGTGATCAAGGATTTCCAGGCCGCCAACCCCGGCACGAAGGTGAACTGGGTTGACATCCCGTTCAAGGGCGCCCAGGAGCGGCTGGTGACCGACGCGACCGCCGGAACCCTGCCCGACGTGGTCAACCTGAACCCGAACTTCGCCCAGCCGCTGGAGAAGAAGGGCCTCTTCGTAGACCTGGCGAAGGCCGTGCCAAAGGCCCAGGCCAGGTACGTGCCGGGCGCTTGGGACTCCTTCAAGATTCCCGGCGAGGCCGGCTCGTACGCTTTTCCGTGGTACCTGACGTCCGAGGTCACCATGTACAACAAGGCCCTGTTCACGAAGGCCGGACTGGACCCGGCCACTCCCCCGGCGACGTTCGAGGCGCTGTGGGCGGACGCGGGCAAGCTCGCCAAAGCAGGCAACGGAAAGTTCTACGGCCTGCACCCGGCGCTGGAGAACAAGTTCATCACCGACCTGGCCAAGCTCGGCGTGCCGCTGCTGAACGACGCGGGCACCACATGGACCTTCAACACTGCTGAGGCCGCCGCCTACGTCGACAGGCTCACTGCGATGTACAAGTCGGGAGTCATGCCGAAGGACTCGCTGACCCAGACCCACGCCGAGGAGATCGAGGCCTACCAGGCCGGACGCATCGCACTGTTTCCCAGTGGCCCGAACTTCCTGAAGATCATCAAGGAGAATGCGCCGGCCATCGCCAAGGCCACCGGGGTCGGACCGCAGATCACCGGCCCGCACGGCGTCGCCAACATGTCGGTCATGGGTCTGCTGGTCCCGAAGACGAGCAAGAACCAGGCCACGGCACTGGCGTTCGCCGAGTTCATGACCAACGCCAAGAACCAGGTCGCCTTCTCCAAGATCGTGACCGTGCTGCCCAGCGTGACCGACGCGCTCAAGGACCCGTACTTCACAGATGTGTCGGACGGGACCACCGAGTCGCAGTCGCGCAAGATCTCGGCGCAGCAGATCCCCAAGGCCGTGAACCAGGTGCCCGTTCAGTTCGATGACCGGATCAAGGCCGTCGTCATCGGCAAGATCCAGCTGGCCATGCAGGGCAAGCTGACCAGCAAGGCCGCCCTGGACCAGGCGGTGAAGGAAGCCAACGTGATCACCGGAGGCTGACCAGCTCACCGTGGCCCCGAGGAGGTGACACCCTCCCGGGGCCACGTGCGTCCACCACCTCACACCCGTCCTGCCCCCAGGGAGCTCCCATGATCGGTCGCCGCAGGTTCGTACCGTGGCTCTTTCTGCTGCCGGGCCTGGCAATTGCCGTCGTGTTCTTCCTGGCGCCGTTCGCCAACACGGTGGTGCTGTCCTTCACGGACGCCCGTGCCCTCGGTGGCGGCCAGTTCACCGGGTTGCACAACTACGCCCGCCTGCTTGATGATGCCGCCTTCTGGCTGTCGCTGCGCAATACGCTGCTTTACGTCGTGGTCGTCGTCCCGTTCATGGTGGTGCTGCCGCTCCTGCTGGCACTGCTGGTGGAGAAGCAGCTGCCCGGCATCGGCTTCTTCCGGGCGATCTTCTACTCCCCGGTCGTCGCGTCCATGGTCGTCGTCGGGCTCATCTGGAGCTGGATGCTGGGCAGTGACGGCCTGGTCAACTGGATGCTGCGGTCGCTCAGCCTCGTCAACGAGCCCATCGGGTTTCTGACCGACGCGCAGCTGCTGCTGTTCGCGTCGATGTTCGTCACGGTGTGGAAGGGCATGGGCTACTACATGGTCATCTACCTCGCTGCGCTGGCGAGCGTGCCCAAGGAGCTCCATGAGGCCGCGCGGGTCGACGGTGCCACCTCCCTGCGGCGCTTCTTCGCCATCACGGTGCCAACGATCCGCCCGACCATGCTGCTCATCGGGGTCCTGTCCGCCATCGCCTCCACCAAGATCTTCGCCGAGATCTACGTGCTCAGCAACGGCAGCGGCGGCCCGGGAGGCGAGGCCCGCAGCCTGGTGATGTACATCCGGGAGGTCGGGCTCGGTCTGGGCGGCGAGATCGGCTACGCCTCGGCCCTGAGCCTGGTCCTGTTCGTCGTGACGATCGGGTTCTCGCTGCTATTCATCCGTGCCAGCCGCGGGGAGGAGGAACTCGCATGAGCACCCCTGCACCGACCCTGAGGGCACCTGCGCTCGAACGACCGGCGAGGGACCAGCCGGTCCGCCGGCGGAATCCGGGATCCCGCCATCTGGCCGGGATGACCGTCCGCTATCTGTTGTTGATCCTGCTGTTCGTCATCCTCGCCGGGCCGTTCCTGTGGCAGCTGTCCACCTCGCTGAAAGACGCCACGGAAAACGTGTTCGCCTACCCCCCGCGCCTTCTTCCCGCGCACCCCAGCCTGGACGCCTACGCCAAGGTCGCCGAGGTCATCCCGGTATGGCGCTACATCGGGAACTCGCTGGCGGTCGCCATCGCCTCGGCAACCGCGAACTGCCTGTTCGGGTCCATGGCCGGCTACGCCCTGGCCAGGATGCGGTTCCACGGACGGAAGGTCGCCTACTTCGCCTTCCTGGCCACGATCATCATCCCGTTCGAGGTCATCATGGTCTCGGTCTTCCTGACCGTGCGCGGCATGGGCCTGGTCGATAACCTGCTGGGCGTGATCCTGCCCACCGCTGTGACCGGACTGTCGGTCCTGCTGATGCGCAACGCCTTCCTCGCCTTTCCGCGCTCGATCGAGGAGGCCGCCCTGGTCGACGGCGCCGGCGAGTGGCGGCGGTTCTGGTCCATCGCCGTGCCGTCGGTGCGCGGCACGCTGACCGTGGTCGCGATCTTCAGCTTCATGTTCGCCTGGGACGACTTCCTCTGGCCGCTCATCGTGCTGAAGAACCCAGACAACTTCACCCTGACCGTGGGCATCCAGTACCTGTCCGGAACGTTCTCCCGCGATCAGCGCGTCATCGCCGCCGGCACGATGATCGCCGTGATTCCCCTGGTCGCCGGATTCTTCGCCCTGCAGAAGTACTTCTTCCGCGGCATCGGCGAAGGAGCGGTGAAGGGATGACGGACGTCACCACCGCCCCCCGGGGCGAGCCGAAGTACGAGGCGCTGCGCCGCCAGCTGCTGGCTGACATCACCGCCGGCATGCAGCCGCACGACGCCCTGCCGACCGAGCGGGAGCTGATGGCGCGCTACGGCGTGAGCCGGATGACCGTCCGGGAGTCGCTCAGCCGTCTGGCCGACGAGGGGCGCATCTACCGGGTGCAGGGTTCTGGCAGCTACGTCGCCGACCCCGGCACCATCAGGAAGTCGCTGGCCCTCACCTCGTTCTCTGAGGACATCACCGCGCGGCGGATGACACCCGGCGCCAGGTTGCTGCACCTGGACCGGGCTGACGCCGACGTCGCCGTGGCCCGGGACCTCGCCCTGTCCCCGGGTGACCCGGTCGTGCGAATCGTCCGGCTGCGGACCGCCGACGGCGAGCCGATGTGCCTCGAGCGTGTGTGGCTGCCCGAGCTGCTCGTGCCCGGACTGGTCGACGCCGGTGTCGGGCAGTCCCTGTACGACGCGCTCGCCGGGTACGGCCTGGATCCCCAGCACGCGGACCAGACCATCCGGGCCACCGTGGTCACCCCCGAAGAGGCCCTGCTGCTGGACGTCCCCGCCCACTCGCCGGCGCTGCACGTCAGCCGGATCACCTACGACTCACTCGGCAGGGCAGTCGAACGTGGCCACAGCGTGTACCGCGCCGACCGGTACGACTTCCACCTGTCTGTTTCCCGGCGGGGCCGGCCGCGACCGGCGCGCCCGCGGGTCAAGCTCACGTGAGTGTCATCGGGGCGGTGGACATCGGTGGCACCAAGATCGCCGCCGGCATCGTCGACGGCGACTCCCGGGTCCTGGCCCGGCGCAGCGCCCCCACCCCCGCCGCGGACGGGCCGAAGGCGGTCCTGGCAGTGGCCGCGCGACTGGTCCGCGAAGCCAGCCTGGACGCCGGAGTCGAACCGGTGGCGGTCGGGGTCGGCACCGCAGGTGTGGTCGACGCCGCCTCCGGGATGATCCTCGGAGCGACCGAAGCACTGACCGGATGGACGGGAACACCGGTTGCCTTGCTGCTCGCAGCCGAGCTCGGCCTTGCCGTGCACGTCGAGAACGACGTCACCGCCTTCCTGCTCGGCGAGGCGAAGGCCGGCGCTGCCGTCGGGCTTGCTGACGTGGTCGCCATCACCATCGGCACGGGTATCGGCGGCGCGCTGCTGGTCGGGGGGCAGATCGTTCGCGGTCGCACCTGCGTGGCCGGCAACATCGGACACGTGCCGTCTCCGGAGGCCGGAGACCGCCGTTGCCCGTGCGGCCGCAGCGGGCACCTCGAGGCGTTCGCTTCCGGACCGGCCATGACCGCTGTCTACGGTGAGCGCTCCGGACGACCGGTCGCCGACCTGCGCGAGGTTGCGCTTCGCGCGCGCTCAGGTGACGCGCTCGCCGAAGAAGTGCTGCGAGCCGGCGCGGCCGCCGTCGGTCGCATCGTCGGCGGGCTGGTCAACGTCCTGGATCCCGCGCTGATCCTGCTGGGTGGTGGCGTGCTGGGCCTCGGGCCGTGGTACGTCGAGGCAGTGGCCGACGCGGTGTCCCGCGAGGTCCTCGCGCCGCTGGACGCCGTCATGGTCCGAGCTGCGCTCCTGGGTGGGGACGCGATGCTCGTCGGCGCCGCCGCAGCCGCCCGCACGGCAAAGGCGTCGGCGTGAGCGGGTTCCAGATCGCGCTGGTGCCACTGGATGAGCGCCCCGTCTGCGCCGGGCTGCCAGGCATGGTCGCGGCGGTCGCCGGCGCGGGGGTCACCACGCCCCCTGCCGAGCTGATGCCCCGTTTCCGGACGCCGGGCGATCCAGCCGGGCTGGACAGATGGCTCCAGGAACAGGCGATGAGCGCCCACGCCGTGGTGGTGGCCCTGGAGACCCTCGGCCATGGCGGGCTGGTGCCATCCCGGCTGGGAGCCGAGACATCCCGGACCATATCGGCCCGGTGGGAGATGCTGTGCGACATCGCCGTCCCGGTGCACGCCTCCACGGTCGTCATGCGTACCCCCGACGCCGATGACGCCACCGAGGAGCCGGAGTACTACGAGTCCTGCGGTCGCGCGCTGCACCGGCTCTCTGCGGTGCTGCACGAGCAGGCCGACGGCACCGCAAACGACCAGAGCGTGATCGCGGCGCGGCGGGCGGTCCCGGCCGCAGCCCGCCGCGACTTCTTCGCCCGTCGCCGGCGCAACCACGAGCTGAACCTGCACGCCCTCGGTCTGGCGGCTGACGGCATCCTGCAAACCCTTGTCGTGACCGCCGACGACACGGCCGCGGTCGCCGTGGGCACAGCCGAGCACGAATGGCTGAGCCACTGGGTCGACTGGCTCGAGCTCGGTGACAGGGTGCTGACCTACCCCGGCGCCGACGAGGTCGGCGCCGTCCTGGTCGCCCGCGCGCTGGTCCTCGACTCCGCAGCGCCCCTTCGGGTCTCCATCGAGGCGGACCGCCCGGAAGCCCTCGATCGCCTCGCAGCCTACGAGAACGTGCCGGTCCGGGTCACTGCGGCGCGTCAGGTGGCAGCCGCCGGCTGTGTCGTCGTCGCCGGACCCGGCGACGCCGACCTGCATCTGCTGGTGCACGCCCCGCAGTCCGGCGACTGGGCGGTCGCTCCCCCGACATCCACCGACACCGCCGCTGCAGAGGCCACCGCCGGTCGAGCTGCAGCCCTGGTCCATGCTGGGCAGGCCGTCGCCGTGGCCGACTGCGCTCAGGGAAACGGCGCCGACCCGGCTCTGGTGGCGGCCCTCACCAGCCGTATCCCGATCCCCGCGCTGGCCGGATACGCGGGGTGGAACACGGCCGGAAACACCATCGGCACCGCCGTCGCGCACGGGGCTGCGACCGTCGTGGGCCGCCGGGACGGCACGTTCGACCCGCTCGCCCACGAACGGCTGCTCCTGCACCGGCTCACCGAGGACTGGGCCTACATGGCCATTGTGCGAGGGGCCGTCCGAGCCGAGCGGGGAGGCGACTGGCACCGCCACCTGATGGTGCAGGCCGGCGACCCCGTGGTCACCGTCATCGAGTCACGACTCACCCAGTCGCTGGCGACAGTCCGAGGGTCCTCCGGCTGGCGGATCCGCCCGGGCAGCGTCCACCTTCCGTGGCAGCGGCTGTTCGAGGTCGGCTTCGAGCTCGAACAGGTGCCCTGATGCCATCTCCTGGTCAGCCGGCCAGCGACCTCACCGTGGACGTCGCTGTCATCGGCGGAGGGCTCGGCGGGGTGGCGGCCGCGCTGGCAGCAGCCGAGGCGGGCTGCACCGTGGTCCTGACCGAGGAGCTGTCCCGGCTCGGTGGCCAGATGACCAGCCAGCTGGTTCCGGCTCTGGACGAGCACGAGCACATCGAGACCTTCGCCCCGGCGAGCTATGCCCGGCTGCGGGCCGGCATCCGCGCCCTTGCCGGCGGGACGAACCCGGGCGCCGGCTGGGTCAGGCGGCTCTGCTTCGAGCCGGACGTGGCCGAACGGGTACTGCGGGCCATGCTCGCTCCCCACCAGGAGCAGGGACGCCTGCAGGTCCTCACCGGTCACCACCTGGTGGCGGTCCAGGTCGAGGACGACCGGATTTGCCAGGTACGGCTTGCCGGGTCTGGGGCCGGCAGGGACGTGACGGTCCGGGCAGGGATGTACTGCGACGCCACCGACCTCGGGGACCTGCTCGAGCTGGCCGGGGCACCCTGGGTGACCGGCTCGGAGGGGCAGGACGCATACGGCGAGCCGCACGCGCTCCCCGGCGGGCCACGCCCGACGGCCACCCAGTCCATCACCTGGTGCTTCGCGGTGCAGCACCTCCCCGGGCAGGACCACACCGCCCCGAGACCGCCTGGCTACGAGCAGTCGCGGCAGCGCCAGCCCTTCTCGCTGGAGATCGAGGGCTGGGCCGGCGATGTCCACAGCTACCGCATGTTCACCGACGGGCCGACCGGGTGCCCGCCGTTCTGGAGCTACCGGCGGATTCGCCGAGGCGCCGATGTTGACCTGGCCGGGTCGGGCGACGTCGCCGTCATCAACTGGGTCGGCAACGACTACTTCGGCGCGAGCCTCGTCCACGAGCCGGTCCGGGCCCGCCGCGAGGCTCGCGAGCTTTCCGCGGCCTTCCTGCACTGGCTGCAGACCGAGGCCCCCCGCGACGGCGGTACCGGGCGCGGCTTCCCGGGCTTGCGATTGTGCCCACAGGTCACCGGCACGCCCGACGGCTTTGCCGAGGCGCCGTACGTGCGGGAGTCTCGCCGGCTGTGTATCCCCCGCCCAGTCACCTACCACGACCTCCAGCCAGCCCGCCCGGGGGAGGCCAGAGCGGTTGCCGTCCCCGACAGCGTCGGCACGGCCTGGTACGCCGCCGACCTGCACCCGCGCGTCGGGGCCCCCGGCGTCGTCTACGCGCCCACCGCGCCGTTCCAGATCCCGCTACGGGCGCTGATCGCGCCCCGGCCGCACAACCTGCTGGCCGCAGCGAAGAACCTCGGCGCCACCCAGGTCGCCGCCGCCGCCTTCCGGGTGCATGCGGGCGAGTGGTCGGTCGGCGAGGCATCTGGTGCGGTGGCGGCATACTGCGTGGGCGCCGGCACCGAACCGCGACAGGTGGTGGCGAGCAAGGCCCGGCTGACAGCGCTGCAACGGGCCCTGCTCGGCCGCGGCATACCCCTGGCCTGGCTGACCGACGTCCCGCCGGGTGCCCCGATCTTCTCTGACGCACACCTGCTGGCGGTCCACGGCGGACTCGCCGGACCACGACTCGAACGACTTCAGGTAGACCCTGACTCAGGCCTCGGCGAGGACGAGCACCGGGCCCTCCTGGTGGCCGCCCACGCCGTTTCCGCGCCCGCCCCGCCAATGCGGCAGCCACTCACCAAAGCGCGCAGCTGGAAGGCGGCGGTCGAGGAGATCGCAACCGCACCAGCTCTTTTCGCCATGTCGTCTCAACCCCAGGAGGAACGATGAGTACCCGTCCGGCACACACGAGCCAGCAGTCGGGAGCGCTTTCCCGGCTGAAGGCAGGACTGGTCGTCTCGTGCCAGGCAGGGCCGGGCGAGCCACTGCATGGGCCGGTGTTCATGACAGCCATGGCCGTCACCGCCGTGCGCGCAGGCGCGGTCGCGGTGCGGCTGAACGGGCTCGCGGACATCAGCGCTGTTCGAGCGGCGAACCTGGGGGTCCCGATCATCGGCCTGTGGAAAGACGGCGATGAAGGTGTCTACATCACCCCGACACTGAAGCACGCGCTCGCCGTCGTCGCGGCCGGAGCCGACGTGGTCGCGCTCGACGCCACCGACCGACCGCGGCCGGACGGCCGCACCCTGGCAGAGACCATCGCGGCCATCCACTCCCGGACCGGCGCGCTCGTGATGGCCGACGTCGCAACGGCGCAGGAAGGCTACGCCGCGGCCGATGCCGGCGCCGACCTGGTCGGTACCACCCTCTCTGGCTATACGGAGAGCACCCTCGACAGGCAGGGCGTTGACTTCGACCTGATCGGGCAGCTCGCCTCAACCCTCACCATCCCCGTCTTCGCCGAGGGCCGGATCCGCACTCCCGCCCAGGCGGCCGAGGCCCTGAGCCGCGGGGCCTGGGCGGTCGTCGTCGGCGGGGCGATCACCCGGCCGGGTGCGATCACCTCGGGCTTCGTGACCCGGCTCGCCCAGGAGAACCCGTCGTGACCACGAGCGCTGACGCGGCCACCAGCGCGAGGACTGAGGCACCCACCGCCGAGCTGCACGTCGTCAACCATGTGCACTGGGACCGGGAGTGGTACCGCCCCCACGAGCAGTTCCGCGCCCGGCTGGTCGAGCTCGTCGAGCGGGTCTGCGAGCAGCTCGAGACCGGGCGGATGCGCCACTTCCACCTCGACGGCCAGACCATCACGGTTGCCGACGTCCTCGAGATACGCCCGGACCTGGAGGAGCGCATCGGCGCACTCGCCAGGGCCGGACGGCTCACCCTCGGCCCCTGGCACGTGCTGTCGGACAACCAGCTGATCAGCACCGAGAGCATCATCCGGAACCTGCTGGCCGCCCGCCGGTGGGGCCGCCGGCTGGGCGTCGAGCTGGCGCCCATCGGGTACTGCGCCGACATCTTCGGCCACCCGGGCGACCTGCCGACCATCCTGCGCGGCTTCGGCATCGACACCGCGCTGGTGTGGCGCGGCGCTCCGCCACAGCACGCCGTCTTCCGCTGGCGTGCCCCGAGCGGGGACGAGCTGGTCACGCTGCACCAGGGCTACCACGAGGCCGCCGTCCTCTGGGACCCCGAGCGTGCGCAGGCGCGGCTCACCGACTTCCTCGCCCTCGAGTCCACCCGGCGCCCGACCGGTCCCTGGGTGCTCCTCAACGGCGGCGACCACCTGATGCCGCACAGCCTGGCCGACCAGGGCCCCTGGGCAGCCGACCTCACCGCCGGCGGCGTCCGCCTGCGCGAGGCCACCCTGGCCGAGCACTTCGCCACCCTGAAGGACGCCACCGGGCTGCCCGTCGTCGACGGTGAGCTGCGATACCCCGGGGGGCGGCTCGGCTTCCTGCTCGCGAGCACCCTGTCCACACGGATGCCGCTCAAACAAGCCAACGCCGTCGCCCAGACCCTCCTGGAGCGCTGGGCGGAGCCATACCTGGCCCTCGCCGAGCTGCACACCGACCACGACTTCGCCAACGAGCACCACCTGCTCACCCACGCGTGGGAGCTGTTGATCCAGAACGCCGCCCACGACTCCGTCTGCGGGTGCAGCATCGACGAGGTGCACCGCCAGACCGCCGTCCGCTACGAAAGGGCGACCCAGCTCGGCGAGTACATCCTTGCCCGGGCCCTGCAGCGGCTCGGCCTGGACGGCCGGATCAGCCAGGACCTCGCCCACGACACCAGCGAGATCGCTGTTCTCAACCCGCACGGCGCTCCGGTGACCCAGGGCGTGGTCGCGGACCTGCTCACAGCACCGGGACGCTTCCCCGTCGAGGTGCTCGACCCGGCCGGTCGCCCCGTGCCCTTCGACGTCGAGACCATCGGCCCCGTGCGGGCATTCGAGGCGGACCTCGACCTGTTCCCCGACAACATGGAAGGCGTGCGCCACAGGCTGGCTTTCGTCGCAGCCGACGTGCCAGCCGCCGGCTGGGGCACCTACCGGGTCCGGCTTGGCGACGTCGCCCCAGTCCAGCCCGGTTGGGACGACGGCAACCGGCTCACGATCGGGTCGGCGCACGTCACGGTCGCCGCTGACGCCTCGGTGTCGGTAACCGGCCCCACCGGCAAGGTCTTCTCCGGTCTCGGCCGGCTCGTCGACGGTGGCGACCGCGGCGACAGCTACAACTACGACCCACCGCAGGCCGACGCCCTCATCACGCCCACGCTCCTGGAGTGCCGGTCACGAGTGACCCCCGCCCGCGGCCAGCTCCACCTGACGGCCTCCCTGGAGCTCCCCCGAGGACTGGCTGATGACCGGTCCGAGCGCTCCCGCGAGCGAATACCGGTCGCCGTACACATCACCCTGACCGCCTGGACCGGCCTCCCGAACCTGCACTGGGAGGTACGGCTGGAGAACACCGTCACCGATCACCGGCTCCGCGTCCACTTCCCCGTCCCAGGGGCTCCGGGCACGTGGACCGGGGACGCGCACCTGTCGACGGTCGAGCGGCCGTTCGGTCCGGTCATCGGTCCGCTGCCCACCGAACCACTCCACGAGGCACCCATCGGTATCGCGCCGATCCAGACGCTCGCCACTGCTGGCAGCGACACCAACCGGGTCGCGGTCCTGGTCTCCGGCCTACCCGAGGCGCAAGGCGTGCAGGATGACGACGGGGACACCGAGCTCGCCATCACCCTGCTTCGCAGCATCGGGTGGCTGTCCCGGCCCGACCTGACCACGCGCACCGCATCCGCAGGCCCCACGTACGAGGTCCCGGAGGCGCAGTGCCAGGGACCGCAGAGCTTCGGCTGGGCCGTCAGGGTCGATGGCGCGAATGGGCTGCAGCTCACCCGCGCCGCTGCCGAGCACCGGGCGCCGCTACGAGCGCGGCAGCTGGGCGTGGATCGACCCGCACCAACAGCCAGACGCTCGTACCTCAGCGTTGAAGGGGCCCTGCTGGGAGCAACCAAGCCGTCCGAGGACGGCCACCATGTGGTGTTACGACTCGTCAATCCCACCCCGACAAAGCGAGATGTCGTGATGGTCTGCGAAGACTCGATCAGGGCCAGGGCGGCCGACTTGGACGAGACCCCCCGCGCCGCGCTCCATCGGGACGTGGATGGCTGCTATCAAATATCGATCGCACCGAACTCAGCCGCCAGCGTCCTGATCCAGGCTAAGAACGTTGCTCGACCAGGTAACAGCAAGCGTCGATGACGCCTAGATGAATGATTCCTTGAAGGTCAGTGGTGGTAGGCGGTCAGGGAGCGTTTGGCTTGGACGCCGATGTTCCAGTTGAGCCAGATCCCAGCGACCATCGCCGGGAGTCGTTCAGCGACGCGGGTGAACACCCCGTGGGTGGTGCGTTCACCGTGTTGTTCCAGGTCAAGCTGTCTCTGAGGGTCTGGTTGACCTGTTCGATCCATTGGCGGACACCGCCGAGGTCGCCGTCGCGGTAGGTCTCGTCCTCGCGGTCGGGCCGCAGGAGCTTGATCCCGTGGGCTGCGGGTCGAGCTCACCAGGTATAGCCGAGAGGTGCCCCCTGCCAGGACGGTGAGGACGTCTCCCCGCCGAAGCTCACCCAGACGCGCCAGCGGTCCTGAGGCATCGATGTGCGCAGCCAGGACGGTGGCCCCGGCGCTGCCGCCGGGTGGGTCGGCTATATCGGCACCAGCCGGCGTCGGCCGGGTTGGGCGGTAGCGCCATCTGCCCGTCGGAGGCCACCCCGACGGCACGGACCGGCATCCGGACCCCGATGCGCGCAATGGCGATGCCCGTGGGCGGCACCGGGATGGCGACCTCCCCGCCGGTCCCTCCGGGGGCTGGTTTCGGTCCACCGGGCGGGGGTGCCCCCGGCGACAAGGACCTTGAGAGGGGACGATCTGGGTCGCCGGGGCAGTAAGCAGAGTCTGACCCGGGCGCGCAACCGGTCCCGCCAGGGACGGTGCGGCAGTCGCCTGGGGGCAGGTGGCCCAGGCCGTGCCGGAGCCCGCGAGGAGGGTGGCCGCGACGGCCACCCTCCCGCGCGAGCGTGTGGAGCTCATTTCAGCTGGTCGCCCGGGCCATGCGGCGGCGGAAGATGAGGACGATGCTGGTGCCGGCGAGGGCCACGTCCGCTGAGATCGTGCCGGCTGCCACGACGGCCTTGCCTCGTTGGGGTTGGTCAGATTCCTCAGAGCCGGGGTGCCGTTGGCCCGCACGTTCACGGCCGGGTTCGCCGCGTCGTGCCGGAGGTGAGCCGGGCCTTGCCGGCAGCGACCTTGGAGATGCCGTTGACGTATGGCGAGAGCACCGGCTTGCCGTCTGCGCTCAGGTGAGCCACGACGGCGATGTTGGCCCCGGCCGGGACGGTGACGCCTTGGCCTCGATGACGGCAGTGGCTGCCGGCGTCGGCCGACGTGACCTTGAGGTCGTATTCGCGGGCGAGGAGCATGACGGCATGGCAGTGGTTTCTTTCTCAGCTGGAGTGTCGGTGGTGGTCAGAGGTCGATCGGGCGAAGGACGCGGGTGATTCGTGGGCAATCTGCTTGTTGCCCTTGTTGATGTCGAAGGCGTGACGGTTGATGAACGGGTTGGCGTCGTTGTGGTCGTTGTCGCGCAGCATGATCAGCTTGTGTCGCTTGGAGATGACATCGACAGTCAAGGAGGTGCCGGGCAGGGCGGTGTTGAGCTTGGCCCCGTCGGACTTGAGGGCCGTGGCAAAGTCGATCGTGGCTCCTGGCACGACGTGATAGAGCAGGACCGACTCAAGCGCGTCGATGCCCACAGCTTTGGCGAGGGTGTTGCAGGTGGCTTTCTCGCCGAGGGGCCATCTACCGGTCAGGTCGCGGGCGAGCAGCCGGAAGGCGCGGTCGTTCGGGATGAACGCCGTGACCGGGGCGCCGCCGTCGGCGAGCACCCCGACCGCGCTGTTCGGCTTCGCGGCGAGGACCGCCAGCACGGCCTCGGTGACGATGTCGTAGTCATACCAGTTCGAGTCGAACTGGTTGCCGTCCGCGGTCAGGACCGCGGCCAGGCTCCTGGTGCCGGTCGGCTGGGCCGGATGGGTGGATGCCATCGCCGCGGGAGCAACGAGACTGCCCGCCAGTGCAGCCGTGGCCAGCGGCAAGAATGCGCCTTTTCATCGGTGGTCCTCTCTCGGTGGGCCGGCCTGATGAACGTCCTTGCCCCTCTTTCCGTCAAAGGGCCGGCTGGAGATGCACCCGGCCCAGGAAACTTTGGAAGGCCGCGATCGGACACCGCTTGGGAATATTGATCTCATCAGAGGGGGTTGACGAAGTGGGCACATTCGACTTACATTCGACAAACATTAGACGGACCTTCGTCAAGGGAGGGAAGTGGCGAGCATCGTAGGCGACGCCGTCGCTCGACGTTCCGCCTGGTTCTACCCTGGACCGCGGCCCGGCTACGAGCAGCTCCGCGACAAGGTGCCCACCACCTTACGGGTGGTGGGCCCGTATACGGGGAAATCCGGGACCCTCAGCTGGTGATCGACACGACGCCAACAAGCCGGACGGGTTCAGCGACGACTCACAGGTCCGACTCAGTGATCAGAGATCCGCTTCCTGGAGGGGGAGAAGCCTTGGGCATCCAGACAGCTCTCGACGAAGTGCGGCAGGCCACTTCAATCCTGGACGGCATACGGCGCGCCGACCGCCTGACCTTCGCTGCGAGCCGAAATGGCAGCTCGACGACGGTGCGCATCCTTGCTACGGCGACAGACTCCGCCGACCAGCTCAGCGCCATCGCCGCGGTCCACGCCCTCAGCTATGTCGGCCATCAGTCAGCTGACGAGGTGCTCATCTCCCTGCTCCGGCGCGACTCATTGTTCCTCCGGGAGCATGCGGCCTGGGCGCTCGGCGGGTGCCCGCCACAGCCGGGCGGCATCCCCGATCTGGTCAGGATGGTCGCGGACGGCGGATTCCCCGGGATGCTCGCCCAACGCACCCTGGAGCGGTGGGGTCTAACGGCGCCTGAGCAGGTGACCCACTGTCTCGCAAGTGCCCTGACGCAGGTCGCGGATCCGTACGCGAGGGCCCGTCTCGTCGAAACTGTCGGACAGGCGCCCGGCCATATCCCCGAACAGCTCCTGCGTTGCGTTGCGGTCGATCTGCACGAGGGCGACGCGGCCCGCGCCGCTGCGATCGAGGCCCTGGGCGACCGTCGCCCGAGTGAGGCGATCATGTCCGTCGTGACGGCACTCGCCCGCGGGACCGGTGCGCTTGCCGACGTGGCCGGCCTGGCCCTCTTCGACCTGACCGCTCAGCCCCATCCGCACGCTCCGTGGAGCCAGGGGTCGGCGATCGCGCAGGTCTTCCTGCACGCCGACATCGACCGGGAGCTCTCGCAGGTCGGTGCGGGAGACAACGGCGGCATTGCGACCCTGCTGGTGCGCCTGGGTGACGCGCTCGTGGCGGAAAGCCAGACGACCGGGGAGAGCATCCGACCCGACCGGCCGGCGCAGGTCAACCGTGTCGTGACGATCTCCCGCGGAAGCCATGCCGAAGCGCTCTCATCCCTCTCGTATGTCCGCCCCGCTCAGGGCGGGCACGCCCTTGCGCCGGTTCCCTTTCTGGGTGCCCCTGTCCCCGCCACCGGTGCCTGGCCCCGACGGATCGCCACCCAGCGCGGCATCCGCCGGGTCTTGCGCGCGGCCGGGCCGATCCACGCGATCCACCTCCGGATGGCCGACGTGGGTTCCCTGGCGGCCGGCACGGTCGCCCGCGAACGGGGCATCCCGATCGTGTTCACCGTGGCGCCGGACCCCCACGCGGTGATCGACGCACTCGACACCTCCGGGGACCTGACTCGTGAGAGCTTCGGTACCGTCGACGAAGCAGAGCATTTCTGGTTTCGCGCACGCCTCGTGCACCGCATCGCCGCGGATGCCGCGCACATCGTGTTGTTCCCCCGGCCGGAGCTGAAGCGGGACATGCGCAGACTCCTGGGCCTTGACATCGAGGCAGACCCGCAGCAGCATTCCGTCCTTGCGGAGGGGATCGACCTCACGGTGATCGAGCGATCTTGTGCTGAGGCGCGAGCGTCCGCCGGTGTGGAGGAGGACATGTCCGCAGCCGTCACCGACGCCCCCGTGAGCCCCCGCGCCACAGTGGCATTCGACGAGCTCGACGCCGTGCTCCGCTCGCTTCCGACGGATCGGAGGGGTCTGCCC
This sequence comes from Dermatophilaceae bacterium, assembly GCA_014377705.1. Lineage (GTDB taxonomy): Bacteria > Actinomycetota > Actinomycetes > Actinomycetales > Dermatophilaceae > UBA4719. The sequence goes on along the minus strand of JACMPC010000159.1, from coordinate 9,634 downwards.
CTTGCCATCACCGTGGGCCGGCTGCACCAGGTGAAGGGTATGGCGACCCTCGTGGAGGCATGGGCTGGCAACCCCGGACTTCGCGAACGGTGCAACCTTCTCGTCGTCGGTGGCGACCTCGAGCATCCGTCACGTGACGAGCAGGAGCAGCTCAGCCGGATCGCCGCTGTGTCCCCGCTCGCGCAGGCACCCGCACAAGGCCTCCTTCTCGCGGGACACCAACCTAACGCAACAGCCGCCTACTGGCTCGCGGCCGCCCGGTACGGTCGTCCTGGTCTGGCCGCCCCTCATGGCGTCTACGTATGCGCGAGCGTGAAAGAGGAGTTCGGCCTTGCGCTGCTCGAAGCGATGGCGACCGGACTCGTGGTGGTCGCGCCGGGGTCCGGTGGTCCGGCGACGTACATCGAGAGCGGAGAGACGGGATTCCTCGTTGATACCCGCGACACGGTGGCACTGGAGAAGGCAGTCATGGACGCCCTGGACCTGGCGGTCGGCCCGGGGGGCAACGAAATGGCGGAGCGTGCCCGGGACATGGTGGTCCAGAACTTCACTATTCAGGCGATGGCGGCGAGCCTCTCGAACGTCTACGCCAGGGTCGACGCAACTGACCAGTCCGTGACCTCGCCGGTGACGGTCTCATGACGCTGCTCATCATCAGCCCCGACTACGCCTCGCATCTCTTCCCCCTCGCGACCCTGGGAACGGCATGGCGCGGCGCCGGGGAGCGGGTAGTGGTCGCGACCGGGCCTGCCACGGCTGACATCGTGAGCCAGTTCGGGTTCGAGCGCGAGAACCTGCAGCTGGGCCGGGGTTCGAACCCGGGCGTGATCCGGGCAGACGAGCAGCCGCGCGGGGAGGACGACGCGCTTCGCGGATTCTTCGGGTCGACTCGTCGCGGCATGGTAGAGACCCTGCTCTTCCAGGCTCACGCCCGTAGCAACGACCTACTCTGGAACCCGGTCGAGATTGCCCGTCGGGTCCAGCGCCTCGTGGAGCGGGTGCGCCCTGATGACGTGATCGTCGACCACCTCGCGTTCAGCGCCCGACTCGGCTTGAAGAGCGCGAGGATCCGGCATGCAGATGTTGTGCTGGGCCATCCCTGCACCCTCTGCGTCGGCGACGAGGTGTACGGCTACCCGACGGCGTGGCCGCCCGCCCTGCACCCTGACCAGGCCGGCCTGAAGTCCTTGAAGGGGCTGTGCGAGCAGGTTCGTGACGCCTTCACCGCCCAGTGGAACGACGCGCTCCTCGCGCTCAGCCCGAGGGCCACCGCCAGCGTCGACGCGTTCGCGGAGACCGGAGATGTGCTGCTGCTCAACTACCCGGCCGCGCTGCACGACGAGAACCGTGCCCGGCTGTTCCCCCCGCACGCCTTCCTCGGCTCCGCGGTGCGCCAGGAAGCTGTCGACAGCGAGGTTCAGCAGTGGCTCGCCGCCGAGGACACCAGGCCCATCGTGTATGTCAGCTTCGGCAGCTTTCTCTCCGTGCGCGGTGACGTGCTCGCACGGGTGGCCGGGGCGCTGCGGGGTCTTGACGTCCGCGTGGCGATCGCGACGGGATCGACGAGCCCGGAGGAGCTCGGCCCGGTTCCCGCGTCCTGGTTCGTACGCGGTTTCCTGCCGCAGGTCACTCTGCTGCGCCGAGCCGCTCTCGCCGTCTCGCACGGCGGGAACAACACCGTGACCGAGGCGATCACCTCCGCAGTCCCACTTCTCCTCCTTCCCTTCTCGACCGATCAGTTTGCGGGGGCCGCAGCGGTGGAGTCGGCGGGATTCGGTGCTGCGCTCGACCCGAACTCCGCCTCCGTAGACGATCTCCGGGAGGCGGCGACGGGCCTTCTTTCGCTTCGAGCAGAAACACGTGACCGCCTGGACCGGCTCAGCTCGTCGATGGCGAGTCATGCCGGTCCCCAGCGGGCGTTCGAGGCCCTGCGGGGGGCCGCACCTCGTTAGGACACCCGTGGGGGGCACGTCACCAGCGCGGATCGGCTCGTCGATCACCTGGTGAGGGAGTGGCGTCGCCGGGACCACGATCGGATCGACAAGGTCCTGGTATCCGGGTGGCGGCCGAGGATGACGAGCCGACCGCAACCGGGGGAGTCACTGCTGGAGCGGCTGCTCACGCCCCTGAACCGGCTGGGCTCCCAGCGGTTCCTGCGCGCGGCCCGGCAGAAAGTCTGGCACAACACCCTCGAGCTCCGGCGTCGCGCCTCGCCGGGCCGAAAGAGTATGCCGTCCGCCGCACCGAGCTCGTGCCGCTCAGTGCGGCGAACATCGCCAATCTGCTCCAGCCAAGCCAAGTTCTACTACGCCTGGCAGCTGCCGGCTTCACGGTCATTTTGCCACCACCGAACCGTGAGGCTATCGGCCCTCGTCGGTCTGGAGCAGCCTCCTGAGGCTCTCGTTCTCCTTCTTCAGCTCGATCATCGTGAGCTCACGGCCAACGGTCGCTCCCTGGAACCGTTCCAGCTCCGCCAGCCGCTCCAGCGCGCTGACCTGTTCCTGTGCGGCCTCCCTCTGTGCCTGCAGCAGTCTGGTCATGTCGCGGGCGGCCGCAAAGACGCCGAGCACACGGCCGTCGGTGTCACGCTGGACCGAAGCGTTGTAGCCGACCTCCGTGAGCGTCCCGTCCCGGTGCCGGATCGTCAGCGGGTAGTCCACGGCCATCCCCTCTCTAAAGACCAGCTGGTAGATCTTCTCTGCCTTCATCGGGTCGGTGAAGTAACCGGAGAAAGAGGTGCCGATCAGTTCCTTGCGGGGCACCCCGGTCAGCGTGGCCGTGGCCGCGTTGGCATCGATGATCCTGCCCTCCGGACTGATCGAGACCAGGGAGTCCAGACTCGACTCGATCATGGACCGGGCAGCCTCGAACGCCCTCCTCTTCGCGGTCACGTCGCGGCCGATGGTGGATGCTCCGATGATGGCACCTTCAGCGTCCTGCAGTGGTGAGACGCAGAGGGAGACCGAGAGGACCGTCCCGTCCTTGCGAACCCGAGTGGTCTCGAAGTGGTCGACGTGCTCGCCCGAACGAATCCGGGCGAGGAAGGCGGTCATCTCGCCGGATCGGTCCCCGGGGATCAGGAGCGAGACTGACTGCCCTACCATCTCCGCCCTGGAGTAGCCGTACAACCTCCCGGCCGCCGGGTTCCAGGTCGTCACGATGCCGTCGAGCGTCTTTCCGATGATGGCGTCGTCCGACTGCTCGACCACTGCCGCCAGCCGGCTCACCATTTCGTCCTTCTCCTGCGCCTTCTCCCGGTCAGTCAGGTCACGAACCGCCGCGATGACCAGTAAGCCGTTCTCGGTGTCCAGCCGCGACAGGCTGAGGTTCAGGGGAAACTCCGTCCCGTCCCGGCGCCTCCCCCTCAGACACCGTGGCGGGGGTGCAGGCTTCGGGTCAGACGCTGCGCTCCTGCCTGGCCCGGGGCGCCGAGTCCCAGGGCCCGCGAAGTAGGCCTCCCGGTGCGCCGGGTGGCCAGGGCGGACCGACTCCGGCACCAGGGTCTCGATGGGCCGGCCGACCAGGTACTCCGGGTCGTAGCCGAACAACAGCTCGGCATGGCGATTGACGTACCGGATCACGCCCCCCCGGTCCACCCCGACCAAACACCCGGGCACCGCTTCCAAGAGATTTTCGAGCGGCGCCGTCCGCGGAGGCATCCAGGTTCCCTTCGTGCTGCAGCAATGAAGTTCAGGCAGTTGCCCTAATTTTACGCCCGCCTCCGACAGATGCACGAGGCGCGCCATGCCGTGCCACCGGCCGATGAGCTACTGCTGTCATGCGGGCTCGTACTCGAGGATGACGATGCCGGAGCTGAACGTCTCGGTATGAGTGAGTTTCATAGACTTCTCGTGGGTGCCGTCGGCGAACAGACGCCGGCCGGTGCCAAGGACGACGGGGTGCACCATGAACCGGTAGAGATCGATGACACCCTCCTGCCGAAGCATGTTGAAGAGCTGCGCGCTTCCCGAGAGCAGGAGGTCCCCGCCCGGTTCCTTCTTGAGCGTGCGCACCCCTTCGGCCACCTTGCCACTGATCAGCCGCGAACCGGGCCACTCCAGCTGATGCAATGTCGATGAGACCACGTACTTGGGCATCGTGTTCATCTTGTAGGCGAAACCGGTCTCGTCGGTCATCGACGGCCACGCAGCGGCAAAGCCCTCGTAGGTCTTCCGCCCGAGTAGCAGCGCATCGCTCCCGTACAGCTCGGCCGACTTGAACTGCCGTGCCTGGTCGTCGAAGAACGGGCCGGACCATTCCCCCGGCTCCTCGAAAACCCCGTCCAGGGACAAGTACTCAGTGACGACAACCCTCATGTTTGCCCTCCTCGGACGTGAGACCGCGAACGTGGTCAGCCCAGTGAACCACTGGAAACCGACTCCGCGGCAGGGATGAGGTGATCGACGTTTGAGACCCCGAGAAGCAGCAGTTGAGGCGCCGCGTGATACAGGCCCGCAAGGAAGCCAGAAAGGTGCTATTGGCATAGCGGTATCAGCTCCCGTTTCGGACTCTGTAATGATCGGGCCATGAGAGCACTGGTGAAGCCCACCGCAGGTCCCGGACTCGAGCTGATGGAACGTCCCGAGCCGGTGGTCGGCCCGGATGACGTGAAGATCCGGGTTGAGCGAGCCGGGCTGTGTGGCACCGACCTGCACCTGGAGCAGTGGGATGAGTGGGCCGCCTCTGTGGTCGAGGCGCCCTTGGTGATCGGCCACGAGTTCTTCGGCGAGGTCGTCGAGGTCGGCTCGGACGTCACCTCGGTGAAGGTCGGCCAGAAAGCCTCGGGCGAGGGGCACGTCGTCTGCGGGACCTGTCGCAACTGCCGGGCGGGCCGGCGTCAGCTGTGCATCCGGACCTCCAGCGTGGGAGTGAACCGCGATGGCGCCTTCGCCGACTTCGTGATGATTCCGGCCAGCAACGTGTGGGTGCAACCAGACGACATGGACCCCGAGCTGGGTGCGGTGTTCGACCCGCTGGGCAATGCGACCCACACGACCCTGTCCTTCCCGCTGGCTGGTGAGGACGTCGTGGTCACCGGAGCCGGCCCCATCGGAATCATGGCCGCCGCCATCGCGCGGCACGTGGGAGCACGGTATGTCGTGGTCACCGACATCTCGGACTACCGGCTCGAGCTCGCCAAGGCTGCCGGAGCGGACCTGACCGTCAACGTCTCTCGCACGACGTTGGCACAGGCCCAGCACGAGCTGGGCATGCGCGAGGGCTTCGACGTCGGCCTGGAGATGTCCGGCAGCCCGCTGGCGGTGGAGGAAATGATCAACAACCTCAACCACGGCGCCCGGGTGGCCATGCTCGGACTGCCCAAGGACCGGTACGCGATCGACTGGGGCAAGGTCATCACCCACATGATCACGATCAAGGGGATCTACGGTCGCGAGATGTACGACACCTGGTACGCCATGAGCGCCATGATGGCCACCTCGCCGGTGCTGCGCGAAGCAGTGCTCTCGGTCATCACCCACCGGTTCCCCGCCGAGCAGTGGCCGGAAGCGTTTGCCGCCGCCCGGTCAGGCCAGTGCGGCAAGGTCGTCCTGGACTGGAGCTGACCCCGCCCGCACGTTCGGACCCACCGCACCCACGAGGCACCACTGACGAAGAGAGACACCCGATGTACGGAGCGTTCAAGGATCAGCTGGACGGCACGCTGCAGGAGATCAGGGTTGCGGGCCTGTACAAGAGCGAGCGCGAGCTCACCTCGCCGCAGTCGGCTCACATCACCACGGCCAAGGTTGCTGCGGTGAACTTCTGTGCCAACAACTACCTTGGCCTGGCCAACCACCCGACCGTCATTGCTGCGGCGTCAAAGGCGTTGCAGGAGTGGGGTTTTGGCATGGCGAGTGTCCGCTTCATCTGCGGCACCCAGACCCAGCACGCCGAGCTCGAGGGCAAGCTGTCGGCCTTCCTGGGCACTGAGGCGACGATCCTGTACTCCTCGTGCTTCGACGCCAACGGGGGCGTCTTCGAGGTTCTGTTCGGCGGCGAGGACGTGATCATCTCCGACGAGCTCAACCACGCCTCGCTGATTGACGGGATCCGCCTGTGCAAGGCCCGGCGGATGCGCTACAAGAATGCGGACATGGCCGACCTCAAGGCCCAGCTCGAGGCGTCAGCCGGATCCCGCCGACGGGTGATCGTCACCGACGGCGTGTTCTCCATGGATGGCTCGTTCGCGCCGCTGGACCAGATCTGTGACCTGGCCGAGCAGTATGACGCGCTGGTCATGGTGGACGACTCGCACGCGGTCGGTTTCGTCGGCAAGGGTGGCCGTGGGACCCCCGAGCTCTACGACGTCATGGACCGGGTCGACATCCTCACCGGCACGCTGGGCAAGGCGCTGGGTGGGGCCTCGGGCGGCTACGTCTCCGCGCACCAGGAGATCGTCGACCTGCTGCGCCAGCGCTCCCGACCGTACCTGTTCTCCAACGCCGTGGCTCCGAGCGTGGTCGCCGGCTCCATGGCGGCGCTTGAGCTGGCCGGGGAGTCGAGCGACGGACGCGAGAGGCTGACCCGCAGCTCGACGCTCTTCCGCACGCTGATGACCGAGGCCGGCTTCGACCTGCTGCCGGGCACCCACCCGATCACTCCGGTCATGTTTCCCGGGCCGGACGGTGCGCGCACCGCGACCGCCGTGGCCAACGCCATGCTGGAGGACGGCATCTACGTCATTGCCTTCACGTATCCCGTGGTGCCAGAGGGCAAGGCGCGGATCCGGGTTCAGCTCTCCGCCGCCCACAGCGAGGCGGATGTGCGCCGTTGCGTGGACGCTTTCGTCACAGCGCGGGCTTCGGTCGGCTAGCCCTCCGAAGCCAAACGTCGCCACGCGCGACCCCCGCGCTGACGCGCAGGCTTCGGAGCAGTCAGAGGTAGAGCCCGGTCCGTTCGGCCTTGACCCTCGGCGCTGCCACCGCGTGAATGTCACGCTCTCGCAGCAGCACGTACGTTCTGGTCTTCAGCTCGACCTCCGAACGGTCCTCGGGGTCGTAGAGGACCCGGTCGCCGATCTCGACATGCCGCACCTGCTGACCGATCGCCACCACCGCGGCCCAGGCCAGCCGCTTCCCCATGCTGGCCGTGGCGGGGATCACCAGGCCGCCACCGGTCTGACGTTCGCCGGCCTCACCGTCGGTGGAGGCCAGCACGCGGTCGTGCAGCATCTGGATGGGAAGCTGTTCAGGTCCCGCGGCGGGGGCCTCAGCCACGATGGCGACGGTGCAGGACTGCGAGCACCACCAGCACCGCTGCAACCGCCGCCGCGATCGCCCCGACCCGCTCCACCCGCAGCTCACCCTCAGGGGTGTGGGTCGACTCGACCACCTTGGCCTTGACCGACTCGGTCTGCCTGCGGACGATCTCGCGCGGCTGCGCGCGGACGGCGAGCTCGTCGATGGTGCTGGCCAGGTGCGCCCGGGTCTGCGCGATCTCCGCCTCGATCGCGTCCGGGGACGTGCTGGGCTGGCTGGGCTTGGTGGCCTGGCTGGGCTGCGTGGGTTGGCTGGGCGTGCGGGCCTGCTCGGCCATAGCGGTGACTCCTTGTGCTGGGAGGTCTATACAGGGACCATAACGCAGACCCGGATCGCAGACTCGGGCAAGCACCGCCCCACCCTCCGGAAGGCACCACATGCCCCGCCTCGAAGCCGGCCAGCCCGCCCCGCCCTTCACCCTGGACGACCACACCGGCACCTCCGTGTCGTTGAGCGACTTCCTCGGCCGCAACCTGATCATCTTCTTCTACCCCGCGGCGATGACCCCCGGATGCACCCGGGAGGCGTGTGACTTCCGCGACTCCCTGGTCCGTCTGCAGCAGGCCGGGTACGACGTGGTCGGGGTCAGCCCGGACAAGCCCGAGAAGCTGGCCAGGTTCGTGGCGAAGGAGTCCCTGACCTATCCCCTGCTCTCGGACACTGACAGGGTCGTTCTGGAGGCCTACGGGGCCTACGGCGAGAAGACGCTCTATGGGAAGAAGGTCACCGGCGTGATCCGCTCCACCATCGTCCTCGGCCCGGACGGCACCGTGACGCTGCCGAGATACAGCATCAGGGCCACCGGTCATGTTGGTTCCCTGAGCAAGGCTCTGGGCCTTGGCTGACCTCGCGGCAAACCGAACATATGATGTCCGTTACGCGGCCGTAGCCCAATTGGCAGGAGGCACAGGTTTTAGGTACCTGACAGTGTGAGTTCGAATCTCATCGGCCGCACCATAAAATTGAACCATGGCAACGAACAGCTATGAGCCTGGTGGAGATCTGGTGCTCGCCCCCGGGCCCGGGTTCCGCTCAGGTTTCGTTGTCCCGGCGGGAGAGCTTCTCGAACGGTTCTCGCGCTCTTCCGGACCCGGCGGTCAGGGCGTCAACACCACCGACAGCAGGGTCGAGCTGCGCTGGCAGGTGGTCGGATCGCCGGCACTCGGCAGACTTCCCCAGGCCCAGCGGATGCGGGTGGAGTCGACGCTTGCAGATCGTCTGGTGTCCGGCGAGCTCGTCATCTTCGCCTCGGAGCACCGCTCGCAACGACAGAACCGGGTCGCCGCACGCAACCGGCTGGCCGGGGCCCTAAGACAGGCTCTGTTGCCACCGTCCCCGCCGCGCCGGGCCACCCGACCGACCCGGGGCTCACAACGACGCCGGCTGGAAGCCAAGAAGCAACGCGGCTCAACCAAGTCCGGCCGAGGTCAGGTCCGCGACCACGACGCATAGCGACGGCGCAGGAGAAGACGGGTACACGGCGCAGGACGCAGGAGAAGACGGGTACGCAGCCGCGGGCGTGAGAACGACCTGCGCGCCTCGGTCAGGAGCTCGCGCCGGCGAACAACGCGGACAGGTCGAGTGAGGGGATGTGCCGCTTGCACGCCAGCGAGAGATACTTGCGGGCGACTGCGTCCTTGCCATAGCCCAGAACGGTGCTCAGCAGACCGATCGCCTCGGCGAGGTCGCCGGGCGGTTCCGCGGCGACCACCCGTCGCCACATCGCGTCCTCGAGTGCGTTGAAGGCCATCTGCACTTCGGAGATGTCGTAGCCATCGTTGACGCGCGCGACCGCGATCCCGTCGGCATAGGCGCTCATGAACGTCAGGTCGCGGGCCTGGATCGCGCTCACGACGAGCCTGAAGAGGTCGCTCAGTGCTTGCCTGGTGAACGCCTCTCCGGCCAGCTCGTAGTGGGCGACATGCGAGCCGTGAAGAGATGAGTATGCAGCATCCAGCACCTCGGTCTCGGCTTCCAACAGCAGGGCTTCAAGCTCCATGCGGTGCACCTCCGGTAGTCCGAACTCATCCAATCACATGACGGCTCAGCGATCGGCCGATACCGATGGGGGCGGCAGCCGGCGATGGGGGCGGCAGCCGGCGATGGTTCTCCCACGTGGCCCGACGGCGCCTCCTGGGTCGTCGACATAGACCGTGATGGCGTGTCAACCGGTGGTGCCGTCCGGTGCCGGCGGCACCTCCTGCGTCAGTCGACATTGACCGTGATGGTGTGCCAACCGGTCGCGCCGTCCGGTGCCGGCGGCACCTCCTGCGTCAGTCAACATTGACCGTGATGGTGTGCCAACCGGTCGCGCCGTCCGGTGCCGGCGGCGCCTGGGTCATGCTCTGCACCACACCCTCGGCGTCGGTGGCCCG
>JACMPC010000158.1 GCA_014377705.1 Dermatophilaceae bacterium | reverse complement strand
CCGTAGGAGAGGACCCGGAAGGCGCCGAGCACGGCGTTAAGCCGCTTGCGCAGCTCGTAGCCGTGCAGTGGCGACTCGTGCAGCAGGCCCAGGATGGCGAGCTCGAGCAGGGTTGAGCGTCGACTCATGCCTCTCCTTTCCTGGCTGCCTGATGTCGCTGGCCCGCCTCGCCCGCCTGGCGATCGACCGGCCCCGATGCGAGTGCGGCAGCAACACTCTACACCGGATATATCGAGTCGATATATCCGGAGTCCCATCTTGCTCCAGGGCTCGTCTGATCTGGTTGCCGGGGCCATGGCGACCCCCGGCAGCTCGTCTGATCCGGATTGCGGGGGATGCGAAGTGCCGGCTCCTCGTCCGCCCCGGGTTGGCGGGACGTGGCGAAGCACCGGCCGGTTCGGCGGACCCGTCCCGAGGAGTTGCCTCAAAGGATCGATCTGCCGTTCCGTGCCGGTGCCTCGCCAGTCAGCTAGCGCCGCACCACCGTGAAGCCACCCGCTCTCACGGTGACGGGCACCGTTGAGGCGTTCGAGGACCCCTGGCTCACCAGCCGCGCGCTGCCGTCGTAGGCGTAGACCCGGGCGGTGCCGGTGCCCGGCACGACGACCGAGGTGCTTTCGTGTGCCCGGGACGCGCTGCGCAGAACGGCAGTGCCGTGGCCGTCGCCGTCGCCGTTCAGAACGTAGCGGGACACCAGCGGCTCGATCATCAGCGCGTCCAGTCGGGCGACGTCGCCGCCGCTGGCTTTCGTGGTGGCGGTGATGCTGGTGGCGCGGGCGGGCAAGGTGGCCTGAAGCGTCACCGGAAGCAGCGCGCCAGGGGTGGAAGACACGCCTTGCGCACCGGTGTCGCCGGAACGGACGACCCCGAGCACCTGCGTCCCGGCGCGGAACGTGGTGACCGCGGTGCTGCCCGGCTGCAGGTCGAAGACCGGAAGCACCAGCCGGGACGAGCCGGCCGGGACGCTCAGGGTGGCTGAGCCGCCGTCGCCGAGACCGACATATCCGGTGCCGCCGAACTGCGACTCACCGGTCCACGTCGAGGATGGGGTGACCACCGCGGCCGAGCCGGCGAGCTGTGCGCCCTCGGCCTGCACCGTTGTCGTGCCGATGCGCTCGGTGATGACTGCCGTCCGGGCGATCGCCGCGACGTCGGGGTTCGCGTCCAGAGCAAGCATCGAGAGCAGGCCATGGATGGTCGACTCGGCACCGGCGTTGCGGTTGACCCTTCCGTCGGCCTCGATTCCGTCAACCGTGCGTCCGGTGGCGCGATCATAGGCCGGCTTCGTGGAGTTGTTGGCGCCGAAGTACCAGGCTGCGGTGATCCCGGCCAGCTGCCTCAGTCCGGCGTTGTGGCCGAGCTCGGCTGTTGCCAGCTCGGACTGCATCCGTGAGTCGACACCGTAGGCGATCTGCGACTGGTTGATCTGGGTCGGCAGCAGTGCCTGGTCCGCCCCGCCCGAGGTGAGCATCCGGGGGTCGAAGACCGCCGAGTCGGTGAGGGCGACCTTGCCGAGGCTTTGGTCGCCGAGCACCGCGGATGCCCGGGCCAGGGCTGCCGGCATCTGGGAGCCCCAGCCGTGCCAGATGGATCCGGACAGCGACCAGGGGAGCACCGCCCCGAACGGCCAGGTGCGGGCGTCGCCGCTGGCGAGCCCGGCGATACCCTCGCTGAGCTGTGCCAACGCGGTGCGGGAGGCGGGCGTGCCGCCTGCCTGGACGTAGGCCGAGAGGCCCAGAACGGCTTCTGCGCTCGCGTCGGCGCCGTCTGCGACCAGCCAGGCGGGTGAGCTCTTGCCGTCGACGACCTGGTACGTGCGGTACTTCACGAGCACCTGACGTTGCAGGGCTGACACTGTCAGGTTCATCCGTGTCTGGAGGAATCCGGCAAATGCGGGGTCCACGCCTTTGAAGGCGGAGTAGCCCTCACCCAGTGCCCAGGCGGTGCGGGCGAGCCAGTAGGACGCGGCGCTGTCGGAGGGGTCGGGCTGCTCGACGGGGTCGGCGCTGGGGTGCAGCGTTCCGTCGGGTTGCATCCAGAGCACGACGTTTCCGGCGTTCGGGCCGGTCACGGTCTGCAGGTAGGTCAGGCCGCGCAGCATCCCGTAGGCAGCGGTGCGGCTGGTAATGGAGCCGGTCAGCTTCCAGTGGCGCAGGTACACCACGGCTGCCCTGGAGATGTCGTCGGCGTTGTAGGCGCCCTGGCCGTACGTGTTGGTGGCGGCGTCGTACTTACCGCCGCCGACGTGCTTGTAGGGCTCGTCGGCGTTGGGATCTGGGTTGGGATCGGCATAGGTCCACAGCACGTTGATGCTGGGCTGCTCGGCGAGCTCGTAGGTCGTATGACGGGCCTGGACCGGCGGGGTGACCTTGGCACCGAGCCAGTTGAGGTGCGCCAGGTTGGTCAGTGGCTGGGTTGCCCGAGGGCTTGTGGCCAGCGCCACTGCCGGCTCTGTGGTTGCCGCGCCAGCTATCGACGGCCCGGCCACCGCCGTCCCGACCATCATCGCCAGGCCGGCGGCGAGCGCGAAGAGCGCGGTGCTGGCGCGGCGGTGACTCATGGTGTGTCCCTCGCGCTGCGGCTGGCTGGCTCTGGTCAGGCTGTTGCTGGTTCTGTTGCTGGTCACGGCGCTGTCGTCCCGAGACGGCCGTAGCCATCCTCGATGCGGACGACGTCCTCGCGCCAGCCGTCGGCCGCGGTCGAGGCCTCGACCAGGACGGAGTCCTGCAGGGCGCGCAGCCGATGCAGGGTGCCGGGTGCCACGTGCACGGAGTCACCGGGGGACATGGTGACGGCGCGCAGGGCCTCCGCGGAGGCGCCCAGGTCGATCTCGACCTGACCGGAGACCAGGGCGATCGTCTCGTCCTTCGCGTGGTGGTACTGCAGCGAGAGTGACTCGCCGGCCGACACGAAGAGCAGCTTGCCGACGTACGAGCCCTCCACGAGCGCGAAGATCTCTTCGTGGCCCCACGGCTTGTCCACGTGCTCGGCGGGGCGTACCTCAGCGTCTGATGGTTGGTTCACGGTCGTCCTCACAGGTTCGGTCCTCATGGGTTCGCGGATGGGGCAGGGGTACTCGGCTCAGCATGAAACAGGCTCAGCGTGGGCCCGCTAGGCGTGGTCCGGCTCAGCGTGGTCCGGCGCCGTGTGGTCCAGCCGGGCCACCCCGATCTTGGCGTCGGCCATGCCGTAAAAGACATAGCGCACACCGTCGATGGACTCGATCGCCGTGGGGAAGACCACGTTCGCCACGATGCCCGTGCGCTCGTCTGCCGTCTCCGGGGCCAGGATCGGTGTGTCCGTCCGGGCGATCACCCGCGAGGGGTCGTCGGCGTCGAGCAGCATCGCGCCGGCGGCATACTCGACCTGCTGGGTGGTCGGGTCGAACCCGTCCGGGATGTGGCCGACCACGCCGTGGTGGATGAGGAGCCAGCCCTCGTCCACCCGGATCGGGGGTGGTCCCGCGCCGATCTTGAGGTCCTCGAAAGCGTGCTCGGGCAGCGCGACCAGCGTGTGCCTCTCCGGCCTGGTCAGCGCGCGGACGTCGGCCAGAGCCAGGTCGACCGGGACATAGGAGATCCAGATGCCGGGCCGCGGGTCGGTGACCCCGGCAGGCAGGTGCACGATCTCACCGGGACGCAGCCAGCCGAGATCCCACATGGGGCGGTGCAGCATGGCGAAGCACAGGTGGCCGTCAGGGTCGGGAACCGGCTCAGGAAAGAACACCGCGTCCTTGTTGGGGAACAGGCACAGGTCGGTGTCCAGGTCCGGCTGGTAGGTGAACTGCACCGGGCCGAGCCGCCGCCACTGCTGCAGGTCGTCAGAGACGGCGAGGGCCAGCCGCGGACCGAGCGGTCCGAACGCGACATACGTCATGACGTGCACCCCCAGGGCGGGCACCCAGGTGACCCTCGGGTCCTCGACGCCGGCGTTGCTGGCGCCGCGTTCCCATCCCTGGTCGGGAGCCAGAACCACGCCCTGGCGCTCGACGCCGACGGGCACGCCGTCCTGCAGGATGACCTCGGCGAATCCGACCCGCGAGACGTTTCCGTCGGCGACCATGCGGGGCAGCAGGTATAGCCGGCCGTCGGGGGTGCGTCCGCTGCCCGGGTTGAACACCCCCATGGCTTCCAGGGGATCGCCGGGCTCGGGCGTCATGACGACGCCCAGCCGGGTGAGGGAGTACGGGACTGTCGTGGTCGGTTCGGGCACGTGGGTCAACCTTTCACGCCGGAGCCGAGCTCAGACGAGGTGAAGTGCTTCTGGAACGCCACGAAGAGCGCCACTGCGGGGGCGGCGAGGACGACGGCGCCAGCCAGGATTGCGCCGTAGGGGTTCGCTGCCCGTCCGGCGATATTGCTGATGTAGTTCGCGAGCGAGACCGCAAGCGGCTGCAGGGCGGCGTCCTTGGTGACCAGGAAGGGCCAGAGGAACTCGTTCCACGGCCCGATGAAGGTGAGCAGAACCGCGGTGACCAAGGCCGGGCGGACCAGCGGCAGCGCGATCGACCAGAGGATTCGCAGCTCGCTGGCACCGTCGATGCGGGCGGCCGCGAAGAGGTCCTCGGGCAGCGCCAGGAAGAACTGCCGGAAGACGAACACTGCGGTGGAGTTGATGGCGAACGGCAGGATCATGCCCAGGTAGGTGTCGGCAAGCCCGTAGCTGCGCACGATCATCACGTAGAGCGGGATGATCAGCAGCTGGAAGGGAACGGTCAGCACCAGCAGCATGAGGGCGAACAGGACGCCCTGGCCGCGGAAGTGCAGCCGGGCCAGCGCATAGCCGGCCAGCACCCCGAAGACGACGGTGAACAGGATCACCCCGCCGGTGAAGATTCCGGAGTTGACCAGCGAGCGCACCAGGTCCACCCGCTCGTTGATCTGCGCGTAGTTGTCCAGGGTCACCCCGTGGACGGGGATGGCCCCGGCGATGGAGGTGTCGGGCTTCTTCTGCAGCGAGCCGATGAGCATGTAGTAGAAAGGGAAAAGAAAGATAAAGGCGCCGAAGGCCAGAGCGACCATCTGCGACCAGTTGCGGGTCGTCAGCTTGCCGGGCTTGCCGGGCTTGCCGGACTTGTCAGGCATGTCAGTCCCTTTCCAGCAGGCGCCGGTTGACGACTGAGACCACCAGGACGCCGAGGACGAGGATCACGCCGATGGCTGAGGCGACATCCGGACTGCCCTGCTCGATCCCCCTCTGGTACATGACGAGCACCGGGGACGCTGAGGCCCCGTTGGGCCCGCCCCCGTTGGTCAGCAGGTACGGCTCGGTGAACAGGTTGGCTCCGGTGATCGTGGCGAGGATCACCACGAGGGTGGTCGCCGAGCGGACGCCCGGGACGGTGACGCTGATGAAGGAGCGGAGCTTGCCGGCGCCATCAACAGACGCGGCTTCGTACAGCTCCCTGGACACGTTCTGCAGTGCTGCGAGATACAGCAGGATGAAGAAGCCCAGCTGCTTCCAGGTGACGAAGACGGCGATGACCGGCATCGCCAGGTGGCTGTTGACCAGCCACGACGGGTCGGGTGCGAGCGGGCCGAGCAACTGGTTGATCATCCCGCCGTTGCTGAACAGGAACAGCCACACCGCCACCACCGCGACGCTGGCCGAGACGTACGGGATGTAGTACGCGACCCGCAGGAAGGTCCGGGCGCGAATGGCGCTGTTGAGGGCGGTGGCCAGCACCAGGGCCAGAATCACCGTCAGCGGGACGTTGATGACCAGGAACTCGATCACGTTCAGGAACGAGCGCCGCACCGCCGGGTCGGCCAGGGCTGTCCGGTAGTTCTCCAGGCCGACGAACGGCCGGGCCACCTTCATCCCCGGCGCGGTGAAGAAGTAGTCGTGGAAGCTGATCCACACGGCCAGGCCGAGGGGGTAGGCAAAGACGACCGCGAGGAACACGGCATACGGCGCGGCCAAGGCCATCCCGAGCGGGTGACGACCGAAGATGGTCGTCAGCCGCCTCGGGCGGCGCTTCGGCGGCGGCCTGGTCGGACCGGTGTGGTCCTGGACCTGGCTGGTCACCGTCGCGTTGGGCATGTCAACCGCCGGATCAGGACTGTCCGGCCAGGGTGTTGACCTTGTCGGCCGTGGTCTTCAGGCCCGCGTCGACCGGCGTCTTGCCGAAGATCACCGACGAGGAGTAGCTGTCCCGGAAGGCCTGCCAGATCGCGATCGAGTTCGCCACGTTGGGCACCTCGACGGTTCGTGCCGCCTGGTCGGCGAACGCCTTGTACGCCGGGTTCTTGACCAGGTAGTCGGCGTACACGGTGGTGAGGTCCTTGCGCAGCGGCATCTGACCGGTCAGGTTCAGCAGTGCGCCGTCCTGCGCCTTGCTGGTGGCGAACTTCAGCAGGTCCCAGGCGGTTCCCTGGTTCTTGCAGGCGCTGTACATGGCGATGTTCTTGGCGTCCGAGAAGGTGTGGATCTTGTCGGCCGTCATGCCCGCCGAGGTCGGCACGGGTGCGACGCCCCAGTTGACCTTGCCCTTGTAGACCGGGATGGCCCAGGGTCCGACGACGGCCATGGCGGCCTTCTTGTCGGCGAAGGAGTCACCTTCGATTTTTTCCTGGGGAGAAAGCTTGGCGGCATACATGGTGCGCCAGAAGTTCGACACCTTCTTGCCGGCGTCGGAGTCGAAGGTCGCCTTGCCGTTCTCGACCAGCTGCTTGCCATCGCTCTGGGCGGCATACAGCGGGTAGAAGTCGAACCACGACTGGAAGAACTCGCTCGTGGGTGACGGTGCGATGGCGAACGGTGCGGCGCCGCTGGCGACGAGCTTCTTGCTGGTCGCCATGAACTGGTCGTAGGTCGCCAGGGGCGGGGCGCTGGGGTCCACGCCGGCCTTGGTCATCATGTCCTTGTTGTAGAAGATCATGACGGGGTTGGACTTCCACGGGATCTGGTAGAGCTTGCCATCGGGGGACTTGTACTGGTCCGCCGCGGTGCCGCTGCGTGCCTCGACGTAGGCCTTGCCGTCCGGAAAGCTGTCCAGCGAAACGAGGCCGCCCTGCTTCTGGAACCCGGGAACCGCCGCGGGGGCGGTGTTCAGGACCAGGCACGGCGCGTTCCCGGCCGTGATGGCCGCGCCGATGACCTCTTCGGACGACTTGCCCGCGGGGATCTCCTGTGCGGTCACCAGCTCCTTGGGGTGGGCGGTGTTCCAGGCCGCGACCATGGCCTTGCCCCAGGTCAGCTCTTCCTTGTTGTTGGAGAGCCAGACCTTGACAGGTCCGCGCGCGGTCTGCGCGGAGGTGCCTCCGGAGGTGCCGGAGTCACCTGAGCTCCCGCAGGCCGCTGTGGTGCCCATAGCCAACGTGATGACGGCTGCTGCGCAAACCTTCTTCTTCATCTTCAGGACTTCTTTCGGTGGAGGATCGACGCTGATCCGCGACGTTCCTTGCTGGGTGCGCCATGGCCTGGATGACCTGGATCGCCTGGATCGCCTGGATGGCCGGGTGGCGCGGTGGAAGCTCGGATGACGAACTCGGGCGCCGGCAGGTCGATCTCAGGGCCGGCGACCTGGTCGATGAGGGCGAGCAGCTGGATGGCCGCCGCACGGCCCCAGCCGACGACGTCGGTGCGCACCGTGGTGAGTGCGGGCTGGAGGTGTGCCGAGAGCGGGGCGTCGTCGAAACCAGTGATCGAGAGCTGGGCGGGGACCTCGACGCCGCGGCCGATCGCGGTGGACATGCCGGCGATGGCCATGAGGTCGTTGGCGTAGACGATCGCGGTGGGGGGCTCGGCCAGGTCGAGCAGGGCACTGGTGGCGTTGGCGCCGTCCTGGGCGGAGAAGTCGGCGGCGATGCAGGGGCCCGGCAGCAGCCCGGCCTCCGAGATGGCAACCGCCCAGGCGTCGCGCCGGGAGACGCTGTGCACGAACTCGGTGGGGCCGGACACGTGAGCGATGTTGCGATGGCCGAGGGCGACCAGGTGCTCGACGGCCGCGACGATGCCGGGCTGGTCGTCGATCCCCACAGCCGACCAGGGCCCGCCAGCGGGGGCCGGCCCGATCACGACGGTGGGCAGGGCGAGATCGGCCAGCAGCTGGGGACGCAGGTCGTCGACCCTCATGTCAGTCAGGAAGACGCCGTCGACGCGGCCGTTGGCGGCCAGCCGTCGGTAGCTCTCGTGCTCGCTGGCCTCGTCGCTGACGACCTGAAGCATCAGCGCGTAGCCCCGCTCCGACAAAACCGTCTCGCTGCCGGAGATGAAGGCGCCGAAGAACGGGTCGGCTCCGAGGGTCTCCGGCGTGCGGGCGATCACCAGCCCGACGGCGAGCGCCCGGGAGACCGACAGCGACCTGCCCCGAAGGCTCGGCGTCCAGCCAAGATCTCGGGCGACGGCGAGGATCCGCTCGCGGGTGTCGGCGGCCACCCCGGGCCTGCCGTTGAGGGCAAAGGACACGGCCGCCTTCGACACGCCCGCTACCCGGGCGACATCGGTGATAGTGGTCGGAGTCGTAACCATCACCAGACAATATAAACCGGTTCAGGTCCAAAGTGCTAATCCGCTGGAACGAGCCCGACATCTGGGATCGCGGCCGTCCGGCGCCGCAGTGGAGACGCACCGTAATGCGGCGTCGTCATACAATGAGTCAACTGCCCCGGGCAAAATACGTCCTGGCCGACAGAGGAAAACACTTGAGGACACCGTCCGGCCCGAGACACTCCCGCAGCGATCCCGCACCCGAACCTGCACCCGAGCTCGCCCCCCGGCGCCGGCGGATCTTCTCGGTCAAGTGGGTCCTGCTGGTGCTCTTCGGGCTGTTCCTGCTGGGCGCGGCCTCCCTGGGAGTGGCCTTCGCCATGGTCAGCGTTCCCCAGCCGAACGACCTCGCCAACGCGCAGGCGTCCATCATCTACTACGCCGGCGGCAAGACCGAGATGGCCAGGATCAGCGAGGTCAACCGCGAGTCCGTGCCGCTGTCCCAGATCCCCCCGCACGTCCAGCATGCCCTGCTGGCCGCCGAGGACCGCTCGTTCTACCAGAACAATGGTGTTTCCCCCTCGGGGATCGCCCGTGCGGTCGTGGTGGCGCTCAAGGGCGGACCGACCCAGGGCGGGTCGACGATCACCCAGCAGTACCTCAAGAACTACTTCCTGACCCAGGACCAGACGGTCAGCCGCAAGGCCAAAGAGTTCATCATCTCGATCAAGATCGATAAGCAGGAGTCCAAGGACACGATCCTCACCAACTACCTCAACACCATTTACTACGGCCGCGGGGCGTATGGCATCCAGACCGCAGCGAAGGCCTACTTCGGTCATGACGCCGCCAAACTGACCATTGCGGAGGGCGCGCTGCTCGCGTCGGTCATTCGCGGGCCGTCGTTCTACGACCCGGACCTGGGTCCGACCCAGAAGGCCAAGGCCACCGCGCGGATGAACTACGTGCTGGACGGGATGGTGACCCAGGGCTGGCTCAGCGCCCAGGAACGGGCCAAGGTGAGGTTCCCGGACACCCTCAAGACGTCCGGGCCGCGCAGGTCAGGGACGGTCGGCTACATCACCAACGAGGTCAAGATGGAGCTCACCAACAAGCTCCATCTGAGCAAGGACGACATCGACCGCGGTGGCCTGAGGATCGTGACGACGATCAGCAAGAAGGCTCAGGACTCGGCGGTGAAGGCCGTTGCCAGAAACCTGCCGTCACAGAAGAACACAGACCTCGCGAAGCAGCTCCACGTCGGACTCACGGCCGTCCGTCCGGGGGACGGCGCGATCGTCGCGATGTACGGCGGCAGCGACTACGGCAAGAGGCCGTTCAACAACGCCACTGAGGCGACGATGCAGGGCGGCTCGACGTTCAAGGTGTTCGGGATGCTGGCCGCGGCGCAGAAGGACATCAGCACCAAGACGAAGTACGACGGCCGCAGCCCGCAGTACTTCCCGGAGTTTGTCGGCAAGAATGAGCCTCGGGGCAAGGTGACGAACTTCGGCTTCGAGTCCTTCGGCCGGATGACTCTGCGGAACGCGCTGGCGGACTCTGTCAACACGGTCTTTGCCCAGCTGAACATCGACCTCACCGATGGTGGCAAGAGCGCGACGGAGGTCAAGGACGCGGCGATCCTGGCCGGCCTCCCGAAGCCCTGCCCCGGGACCAAGCCCTCCAGGAGCTGCACCCTCGGGCTGGGGAACAACATGAGCAACATCTTCGGTACCGCCTCCCCTCACGTCATCGACATGGCCAACGCCTTCGCGACCATCGCCGCACAGGGGAGGAGGGCGACGCCATACCTCATCACCAAGGTGACGTCCGTGGACGGCAGAATTCCCGATTTCGAGGTCAAGACGAAGGTCACCGAGACCTTCGACAAGAAGGTGACAGCCGACGTCACGGAGGCGATGACACGGGTGGTGACGGACGGGACGGGCAAGGCCGCGCGAGCCCTGGACCGCCCGGCGGCAGGCAAGACGGGCACCGCGACGGACAACAAGGCGGTCTGGTTCGACGGGTTCACCCCACAGCTTGCGGCCGCGGTCGGGATCGTCCAGGGCGAAGGAACCAAGCAGATCACCGTCGACAACATCGGCGAGGTCACCGGTGGTGGCCTTCCGACCAAGATCTGGACGGCGTTCATGAAGGGGGCCCTCAAAGGTGAGGAAGTGAAGGACTTCCCGCGCCGCGTGGGGCTGGGCGACAGCAGGCTCCCGCCGCCGCCGCCTATTCCGACGAAGACCACACCGCCCACGGCCACGCCCACGTCCACGCCCACGTCCACGCCCACGTCTACGTCGAGCCCTACTGGCACCCCGACGACGCCTCAGCCCACCACGTCGGACCCGACCAGGCCAGAGCCGACGCGTACCAGGCCCACGAAACCTGGGCCGACCCTCACCGTTCCACCGACCGCGGGTGCAGGGCAGAAGGCTCCGGCGGCCTCTGCGGCGCCGTAGACCCGACTCGGCGCCAGCCGGGGGACTGGGGAGACCGACGCGGCTGCGCCGACACAGACGCACCATCGCGCCCCGTAGTCTGGCCCGCATGTCGCCCCACGCCCCGGAGTCGGTTGCGCCGTCCCGCATCGACCCGGTCGCGGCTTCCGCCAGTGAGTTCATCGGGGGGCCCCTGGGGCGGTATGCCGCTCCGGCGGCGCGGCGGGCTCGGGCGCTCTGGCAGCCCGCAGCCGCGGTACTGGCCGGGCTTGCGAGCCTGACGGTCGCCCTCGGCCTGGTCCAAAAGGGCCACTGTTTCACCGGGGGCTGGAGCAGCCCGGACCAGTTCTGGCACGCCTGCTACTCGGATCTGCCGATAAGCGCGGGCATCGGACAGGCGATGCCGTACCTGCCCGGAGCCCCCCATCTGGACCAGCCGGTGATCTCGGGGCTGTTGATGTGGCTGATCGGCCTGCTGGTCCCCGACGGGTCCGCCATCGCGGGGCCGCAATGGTACTTCGCCTTGTGGGCCGTGCTGATCACCGTCGTCGTGATGGTTCTGGTCGTCGTGACGGCGGCGTCGGTCCCGCGGACCCCCTGGCTCGCCGGGCAGGTGGCTCTGAGCCCCGTGCTCGCGCTGGCCGCCCTGGTCTCGGTGGATCTGCTCGGAGTGCTGCTGGCCTCGATGGCGTTGCTGGCTTGGGGGCGCAGGCGGATCGTGCTGGCCGGGATCCTCCTGGGCCTGGCCGTCTCGGCGCGTAGCTATCCCCTGGTGCTGCTGGTGGCCATCGGCCTGCTCGCGGTCCGCTCGGGACGGGTTCGGGCCTGGACCGGACTGGCGGCGACGACCCTTGCCACCTGCCTCGCGGTGACCCTGCCGTGGCTCGTGCTCAACTCCGATGCCCTGCTCTCGGTCTACCGCACCTGGTGGCGCTCAGGGCCGAGCTACGGCGCGCTGTGGATGGTCTCGGGTCTGATGGGTCACGGACTTCCGCCGGGCCGCGTGACGATGCTTGTCATCCTCGGCTGGCTGGGCGCTCTGGTGGTGGGCGCGGTCTTCGCCCTCAGCCTTGACCGGCGGCCGACGGTTGCGGAGGTCTCACTGGTGATGCTGGTGATCGTCGTGGTGACCGGCAAGACGATGCCGGTGCAGGCCGGGCTCTGGCTGCTCCCTCTGATCGCCCTGGTTGGCCTCAGGTGGCGCGATCATCTGATCTGGGCCGGTTTCGAGGTGACCTACTTCGTTGCGGTATGGCTCTACATCGCCGGCCTCAGCAAACCCGACCGTGGCCTGCCTGGCGGCGGGTACTCCACCCTGACGCTGTTGCGCATCGCCGCCTGGCTGTATGTCCTCGTGCAGGTATGGCGGGTCGCCGGGCCCCGCCCGCCGCTCATCTCTGCCGAGCCTGAAGGCCGGGAGTCCGAAGGCCAGGACTCTCGGGAGGGGGACGAGGTCGACCCGCTGGCCGGTCCCATGGCTGGTGCCCCGGATCAGGTGCTCGTGCGTTTCAGCTGAGTGTCGAGCCCCATCGGGTCCGGACGCGACACGCCCGGTGGCGATGCTGCCCGGGACACGCCCCGACGATTTCCGGCGTGAGGCGAGTTGCCGGTACGCTCTTGGCGTTCGCCTCGTGCTCTACGATGTTGGTCCCCGACCCTTGTCGGTGGGCTCTGACATGGTGCTCGAGGTGGGACGCTGCAACCCTCCTGTCACGGATGGACCGTGACCGCACTAGACCGAAGGAGGTGGGTTATCAGCATGCGTCAGTACGAACTCATGATCATTCTCGACCCCGATCTCGAGGAACGCACCATTCAGCCCTCGCTCGACAAGTTCCTGTCCGTCGTCACCAAGGACAACGGCACTGTGGACAACGTCGATCTGTGGGGCAAACGCCGTCTGGCCTACGACATCAAGAAGAAGTCCGAGGGCATCTACGCCGTCGTCACCTTCAGCGCGGAGTCGGCCACGGCAAAGGAACTGGACCGTCAGCTCGGCCTGAACGAGTCCATTTTGCGGACAAAGCTCCTGCGCCCCGGCGCCTGACTCCGAACCTGAGGACTCGATATGGCTGGCGACACCGTCATCACGATCATCGGCAACATCACTGGGGACCCCGAGCTGCGGTTCACACCTTCGGGTGCTGCCGTGGCCAACTTCACCGTTGCCTCGACCCCGCGTCAGTTCGACCGGACGAGCAATGAATGGAAAGACGGCGAGACCTTGTTCATGCGCTGTTCGGTGTGGCGTGACGCGGCGGAGAACGTCGCTGAATCGCTGCAGCGTGGCACGCGTGTGCTGGTCTCCGGCCGACTGAAGTCTCGTTCCTACGAGACCAAGGAAGGCGAGAAGCGCACAGTCATCGAGTTGGACGTGGACGAGGTCGGTCCGTCGTTGAAGTACGCCACCGCCAAGGTGAACCGCACTCAGCGGGGCAACGGTGGCGGCGGCAACTTCAACTCCGGCGGCCAGGGCAGCCAGGGCGGTGGGTCCACAGGCGGTAACACCGGTGGTTCCGGCGGCCAGGGTGCTCCTGCCGTCGATCCGTGGGCCACTGGCACTCCCGCGCCAGCCAACACCGGTGGCGGCCAGCCGGCCGGTCAGCAAGGTGGCTGGGGCAACGGCCCGTCATATGACGAGCCACCCTTTTAAGTAGTTCAAGCAGTTATGCCATCCCAGGATTAACAGCCCTGGGCTCCTCTCAAGAATGGAGAGCACCACGATGGCCAAGCCCGTAGTGCGAAAGCCCAAGAAGAAGGCCAACCCGCTCAAAGCGGCAAAGGTCGAGAACATCGACTACAAGGACACTGCGCTCCTGCGCAAGTTCATCTCTGACCGCGGCAAGATCCGCGCTCGCCGGGTGACCGGTGTGTCCGCACAGGAGCAGCGCCTCATCGCCACGGCCGTCAAGAACGCCCGTGAGATGGCACTGCTGCCCTACTCCAGCTCGGCTCGCTGAGCTAGCTGACCGAGAAGGAGAAGCACAATGAAGGTTATTCTGACTCACGAGGTCACCGGCCTCGGGACCGCTGGTGACGTCGTCGACGTCAAGGACGGCTACGCCCGCAACTTCCTGCTGCGTCGGGGTCTGGCCACTGGCTGGACCAAGGGTGTGGCAAAGCAGGTGGCCGCGATCCAGAAGGGCCGTGAGGTCCGCGAGATCAAGTCCCTCGACGAAGCCAAGGGTATGAAGGGCCAGCTCGAGGCCAAGTCGGTCAAGGTCGTCGCCAAGGCGGGCAAGTCCGGCCGCCTCTTCGGCGCCGTGACCCAGGGTGACGTCGCCGACGCCGTCAAGGCAGCCGGTGGCCCCCAGCTCGACCGTCGCAAGATCGAGCTCTCGGGCCCGATCAAGGCGACTGGCTCGTTCGAGGCGCTCGTGCGCCTGCACCCCGAGGTGCAGGCCACGGTCAAGCTGGACGTCATAGCAGGTTAATGACGTAGCAGGCGAGACGGCGCAAACTGACCGGTCTCCCGGAGACAGTTTCGATCACGCAGGAGGACCGGGGGGGCGGGGCCCCGTTGGTACTCGGTGCCTCCTGCACCCTTGAACCCACCCTCCCCCTCCGCTGTCCTTCCCCTGTCTTGTTGCCCCGACACCACCGTTCTGGGTCTGATGAGGCGCCTGTTCGGTGGTTCTGCGGCAGCAAGCGCGGGTGGGGGCGGGTGGGGGCGAGTGGGTAGGGTCTGGAGATGCGTATCGGGGTTGTGGGAGTGGGTCGGATCGGGTCGTTTCATGCGCAGACGCTGATGGGCCTGGACGGGGTCGAATCGGTGGTGCTGGCTGATGCCGATCCTGCCCGAGCACGGGCGGTGGCCAAGGATCTTGGCTGTGAGGTCGCTCAGGACGTCGAGGCACTGTTGCGGGCCGGCTTGGACGGGGTCGCCATCTGTGCGCCCACGTGTGCTCACGCGGGGCTGATCGACCGCGCCCAGGACGCCGGAGTGACGACTTTCTGCGAGAAGCCGGTGGCTACGGACCTGGCTGGCACACTGTTGATCGCCGACCGGGTGGCCGGGGGCTCCGTTCCGGTTCAGATCGGCTTCCAGAGACGATTCGACGCAGGGTACAGCGCTGCCCGAGCCGCGGTAGCCAGCGGTAGCCTGGGCTGGATCCACACGATCCGGGCCACCACGAACGATGCCGCGCCACCGCACGCGTCCTACATCCCGACCTCGGGGGGGTTCTTCCGGGACTGCAGCATCCATGACTTCGACGCGCTGCGGTTCGTCACCGGTGGTGAGGTCGTCAGCGTCTTTGCGGTGGGCCAGAACCGCGGCGCGGCGTTCTTCGCGGAGTCCGGAGACATCGATGCCGCGGCGGCCGTGCTCACCATGGATGACGGCACGATCGCACTGGTCTCAGGGTCGCGCTACAACGCCCGTGGGTACGACGTCCGGCTGGAGGCGTTGGGCAGCAAGGACTCCGTCTGCGTCGGGATGGACGACCGGCTGCCCCTGCGCTCGGTCGAGGAAGGGGTGGACTTTCCCTCCGCCATGCCCTACACCGACTTCATGGAGCGTTTTCATCAGGCGTACGTCGATGAGCTGGTCGCCTTCACCGACCTCGTCGCCGGCCGGTCCGAGACGCAGTGCTCGGTCCGGGAGGCGCTGCAGGCGTTCCGGATCGCCGAGGCGTGTGACCTGTCCCGGCGCCAGGGGCGTCCGGTGGCGATGGGCGAGGTGGGCGGGTGATGATGATCGCGGACCGCCTGGCCGGGGCGCCCATCTCGTGGGGCGTGTGCGAGGTACCGGGGTGGGGCTGGCAGCTCGATCCCGCGACGGTGCTCTCGCAGATGCGGGAGGTCGGCCTGGTCGCCACTGAGTTCGGCCCTGCCGGCTTCCTGCCCGAGGACCCTCAGGACAGGTCAAAGATGTTGGCAGACGAAGGTCTACGGGCTGTCGGCGGGTTCGTGCCGATCGTGCTGCACGACCCTGACGTCGACCCGGTGCCCGCGGTCGGGCAGGCCCTGGCCGGCTTCGTGGCTGCGGATGCCGGGTCGCTGGTGCTGGGTGCTGCGACCGGGACCAGGGGGTATGACGTGCGGCCGGTCCTGACCAACGAGGGCTGGGAGGTCCTGCTGGGCAATCTCGACCGTATCGCCGAGGCTGCCGCGCGGATGGGGATCACGGCCACCCTGCACCCCCACGTCGGCACCATGGTCGAGACCGCCGACCAGGTGGAACGCGTGCTGGCCGGCAGCGAGATCGGTCTCTGTCTGGACACCGGGCACCTGATGATCGGCGGCACGGACCCGGTGGCCCTGGCCGCCAACCATGCCGGACGGATCCGGCATACCCACCTCAAGGATCTGGACGCGACCTGGGCGGGGCGGGTGCGCTCTGGTGAGGTGACCTACTCCGACGCGGTCCGCGGGGGGATGTACCGCCCGCTGGGGCAGGGCGACGTGGACATCGGCGCGATCGTGGGCTCTCTGGAAGCGTCGGGGTATGGCGGGTGGTACGTCCTGGAGCAGGACACGATCCTGACCGGGCCGCCGCGGAGCGGAGAGCATGAACCGCTTGGTGACGTCCGGGCCAGCATCGATCACCTGGTCGCCCTGGCCAGGGTCCTCTCGTGAGTGCCGATGCCGGATGGGCGATATCATCTCGACACCATGGGGTCTTGGCGAAGAGATTTGGGTGAAGAGGATTCGGTCGCGGGCCACGCGGCCGCCGAACTGGTGCACGGAGGTGCCTCATGAACACTGAGTGGTATCGCAAGGCGGGTTCGGCGAGCCGTGTGGGCTTCGACGTCGCCATCGGGCCGCGGGAGGCGGGCTGGGACCATGCAGGCCTGTACGTCGTGACGCTGGGGGCCGGTGAGTCCCGGGTCATCACCGCTCGGGGGTTCGAGTGGCTGGTCCTGCCACTGGCCGGACAGGTCAGGGTCGAGTGCGGCGGCAAGCTGTTGTTCCTGGTTGGCCGCGAAGGGCCCTTCGCTGGACCCACTGACTATGCCTATGTGCCTGCGTCGTCCACTTTCACGATCACGAGTACCGCAGGTGCCCGGATCGCCCTGCCGCACGCCAAGGCCTCAGAGCCGTTGCCGTTCAGGCGGATCGCCGCCGAGGAGACCGTCGTCGAGCTCCGTGGCGCAGGGCCCAGCTCACGGCAGGTCAACAACTTCGGGACCCCCTCGGTGCTCAGGGCCGAGTCCATCATCGCCTGCGAGGTGCTGACGCCGGCGGGCAACTGGTCGTCCTACCCGCCGCACAAGCACGACGAGCACCATCAGGACCAGGAGAGCGTCCTCGAGGAGATCTACTATTTCGAGATGCGCGCCGAGGGCTCGTCGGTGGCCGGGCAGCGGGCTCCGAGCGCCTTCGGCTTCCAGCGGGTCTATGGCACCGGGGAGCGGCCGATCAACGTCCTCGCCGAAGTTCACCATGGTGACGTCGTCCTGGTACCGCATGGCTGGCACGGTCCCGCGATGGCCCCACCCGGGTACGACATGTACTACCTCAACGTGATGGCGGGTCCCGGTAAGCGTGAGTGGCTGGTCCGCGACGACCCCGATCATGCCTGGGTGCGCGACACCTGGGCCGCTCAGAAGGTCGACCCCAGGCTCCCCTTCGGTGGCAGCCGGTGACGGACGGGACCGTGCCGGCCGCCACGTAGTCTGCGTGGAGCACTTGACACGGCGACAGACCGGGACAGGCGTTAGGTCGGGCGTGACGGCGTCAGGGACCGGCTGATCGATTCGTGAGCCGGCGCACCCACTATCGTTGCCGCAGCCAGCCGGTCCGCCCGGATGGCGGCATCTGGACCCCGGTCGCCACGGCCGGGTGTCGGGCGCGGGAAGATCGACAGGCGGGGCCCATCGGAGCCCCTTCAACGAAAGCAGGAACGAACAGTGAAGTTCCGCAAGCTCGCCGTAGCGGCCGTCGCCGCGTCCGCTCTGGTCGTCGCTGGTTGCAGCAATGGCGACCCCGCCACCAGCTCAAGCGCGGGCAACGGCGGTGCGGCCAAGGCGGGCGGGGGCGATATCACCGTTGCGGTCGTGACCCACGCGGCCCCCGGTGACGCGTTCTGGGATGTGGTGAAGTCGGGCGCCGAGGCGGCCGGCAAGCAGGAGAACGTCAAGGTCACCTATGCGGGGGACCCGGACCCGGCCAAGCAGAGCCAGCTGATCGACAACGCCGTGGCGCAGAAAGTGCAGGGCATCGCGGTGTCGATGGCCAACCCGGACGGTCTCAAGGAGTCCATCCAGAGGGCGATCGCCGCCGGAGTGCCCGTCATCACGATCAACTCCGGCCTGGAGAAGTCCAAGGAGTTCGGCGCTCTGACCCACGTCGGTCAGAGCGAGGAGCTGGCCGGGGAGGGGGCTGGCGAGAAGTTCAGGTCCCTGGGCGCCAAGAAGATGCTCTGCGTGATCCACGAGGCCGGCAACATCGGTC
This sequence comes from Dermatophilaceae bacterium, assembly GCA_014377705.1. Taxonomy (GTDB): domain Bacteria; phylum Actinomycetota; class Actinomycetes; order Actinomycetales; family Dermatophilaceae; genus UBA4719. The sequence goes on along the minus strand of JACMPC010000158.1, from coordinate 9,505 downwards.
TGGAGTCACGGTGTTCCGGGGCGAAGAAGACCTTCGGCGGGGGTCAGAACCTCCAGGTCGACATCTCGAACGTGGCTGACGCGCAGAACACGATCAAGTCCGCGCTGCTCGCCGATCCCAGCATCGACGGCATTCTCACCCTGAACGACGGCATCGCCAAGGCTGCGGTCGCGGCCAGGAAGGAAGCGAACAGCAAGGCGTTGATCGCCACGTTCGACGTGTCCTCAGATGTCACCGACGCGGTCCTGGTCGGCGACATCGCGTTCGCCGTGGACCAGCAGCCATACCTGCAGGGCTACCTTCCCGTCGTCTTCTTCGCTCTCAAGGTGCGCAACGGCAACGATGTCGGTGGCGGTCAGCCGGTCTACTCCGGTCCTGGCTACGTGACCAAGGACAACGCGGCACAGGTCAAGAAGTTCGCGGCCACCGGGACCAGGTGACCTGATGCCGGCCGCCGCTGCGACAGCTGACGAGCGCCTGGCAACCACCTCGTGGCCAGCGCGGATGATGCGTCGCCCCGAGGTGGGGGCTGCGGTGGCGGCGTTCATCATCTTTGTCTTCTTCAGCACCACCACGGATGCCTTCCTGACGGTCGGTGGCGCCTCGACCTGGCTCGAGTCGTCGGCCCAGTTCGGCATCATGGCGGTTGCGGTGGCGCTGTTGATGATCGGCGGTGAGTTCGATCTCTCAGCCGGCGCGATGGTCGGCACCACGGGCCTGATCGTCGGCGTCCTGGCGACCAGGCTGGCCGTGAACATCTGGGTCGCGGTACTGGTCGCGCTGGTCGCCGCGGCACTGATCGGGATGCTGAACGGCTGGCTGGTGGTCAGGACCAGGTTGCCGAGCTTCATCGTCACTCTCGGCACCTTCTTCGTTTTGCAGGGGATCAACCTGGCCGGCACGAAGCTGGTCACCGGCCAGGTGTCGGTCCAGGGGTTCTCCAGCGTGGCAGGCTTCTACAACGCCCGATGGGTCTTCGGCTCCTCGACCCAGTTCGGTGGCTTCACCCTGCAGATCTCGGTCATGTGGTGGCTTCTGTTCACCGCCGTGGCGACCTGGGTCCTGCTGCGTACCCGCCCGGGCAACTGGATCTTCGCTATCGGCGGTGACGAGAACAGCGCGCGCCAGGTCGGTGTGCCGGTGACGCGCACCAAGATCGGCCTGTTCATGACGACTGCCCTTGCCGCCTGGCTCGTCGGGATGTTGCAGCTGTTCAAGACCTCCACGGTGCAGGCGTCCACGGGCGTCGGACAGGAGTTCATCTACATCATCTGCGCCGTCGTCGGCGGGTGCCTGCTCACCGGTGGCTACGGGTCGGCGATCGGCGCCGCCCTGGGCGCTCTCATCTATGGGATGACCCTGCAGGGCATCGTCTTCGCCCAGTGGGACAACAACTGGCTCAAGGCCTTCCTCGGCGTCATGCTGCTCGGTGCCGTGCTCGTCAACAACTGGATCCGCCAGCATGCGGAGGTGCGAAAATGACTGCCGAAGAGGATCAGACTTCCGAGGAGGACAGCCAGCCTGGATCGCAGTCATCTGCGCCATCTGCCCTGCTGCCCTCAGGCGCGTCTGTCGGGGAGGTCCCTGGTCCGGCCGGCGAGGCCCCGAAGCTGCCCGGGGCCCACGAGTGCATCATCGAGGTCCAGAGCCTGGGCAAGTCCTATGGCAGCATCATCGCCTTGCGGGACGTCAGCACCACGGTGAAGGCTGGCGAGGTCACCTGCATCCTGGGCGACAACGGCGCCGGCAAGTCAACGCTGATCAAGATCCTCGCGGGAGTTCATGAGAGCTCTGAGGGGGTGTTCAAGGTCGACGGCATCGTGCGCCGGATGGGAGGCCCTCGGGATGCCCTGGCTCTGGGCATCGCCACCGTCTACCAGGACCTTGCCGTTGTTCCGCTGATGCCGATCTGGCGCAACTTCTTCCTGGGGTCCGAGCCGACCAGGGGCCGCGGCCCGAGCAGGCGGCTGGACTCGGCGGTGATGAAGCGGATCACCCGCAGCGAGCTGCTCAAGATGGGCATCGACCTGCGGGACGTCGACCAGCCGATCGGGACCTTGTCCGGCGGCGAGCGTCAGTCCGTGGCCATCGCCAGGGCGGTCTACTTCGGCGCACGGGTGCTGATCCTGGACGAGCCGACAGCGGCCCTGGGCGTCAAGCAGGCCGGGATCGTGCTCCGCTACATCGCCCAGGCGCGGGACAGGGGGCTGGGAGTCGTCTTCATCACGCACAACCCGCATCACGCCTACCCGGTGGGGGACAGATTCCTGGTCCTCAAGCGGGGCCGGAGCCTGGGGGAGTCGGAGAAGAAGGACATCACCATCGAGCAGCTGACCACCTTGATGGCCGGTGGCGACGAGCTCGACGCCCTCGCCCAGGAGCTCCGTCGTGCCTGACCTGTGGCGCGACGGAGGGCTGGCCGCACGGTGCTTGCTCAGTCCAGGCCCCTTCGGAGTCGATTCTGCCCCCAATGGGCGGCCTGAGCTGAGCGAAGGGGCCTGGACTGAGCGAAGGGGGCGAAGGGGGCGACGGGGTCAGCGGGTGGCGCCGGTGATCAGCCAGGCATCGCCGCGGGCCCGCCAGCCGAGGGCGACTCCGCGCAGGGTCATGAAGGCAACGAACGCCAGCCAGAGCGCGATCATCGCGCGCTGCTGCCCGGCGATGGTGTCGGTGCCGGCCAGCAGAGACGGGCCGGTGGCGCGAACGGCCAGGATCAGCGGCAGGTAGAGGGCGAGAAGCGCCACCTGGGCGATGGCGAGCCACAGACCGTCGCCGGCCCCGATCAGCACCCCGTCCAGCACGAACACGAAGCCGGCGATGGGCTGGGAGAGCCCCACCACGATGAGCGCGGCGGCCAGCACCGACTGAACCGCGGGGTCGGGGGTGAAGAGCAGCGGCAGGACCGAATGCGTTGCCAGCACGAGGATCCCGAGCGCCGTACCGCCGAGAACCCCCCACCTCAGCATGGTCCGGGTAGCTGAGCGGGCGCGCGCGATGTCGCCGGCACCCAGGGCCTGACCGGTCAGCGCCTGACCGGCGATGGCCAGCGCGTCCAGGGAGAACGCCAGGAAGGTCCAGATGGTCGCGGCCACCTGGTAGGCCGCGAGCGGAACGTCCCCCAGCCCGGCTGCCACCCAGGCGGTCACGAGCAGGACGATGCGCAGGGCCAGCGTCCGGACGAGCAGGGGGATGCCGTCCAGGCCTGCCCGCAGCACCCGCCCGGGGTGCGGGTGCAGGCTCGCGCCGAGCTGGCGCGCGCGTCGCGTCACGACCAGGACCAGGGCGGTCGCCATACCGGACTGGGCCAGCACGGTCCCCAGGGCGGAACCGGCGATGCCCAGGCGCAGGCCGTAGACGAAGACCAGGTTGAGCACGAGGTTGGTGCTGAAACCCGCGACGGCGGCGATCAGTGGCGTCCGCGTGTCCTGCAGCCCGCGCAGGACTCCGGTCACCGCCAGCGCCACCAGCATCGCCGGTATGCCGAGCGCGGACACCCGCAGGTAGATCACCGCCTGCTCCAGGGCGGCAGGGGAGGCGCCGAAGAGCCCGCACAGCGGCGCGGCGTAGGTGGCCACCAGGGCCCCGACGACCAGGCCGATCGCGCTCGCCAGCCAGACGCCGTCGACGCCGGCCGTGACGGCTCCCCGCTGCGACCCCGCGCCCACCTGACGGGCGACGATCGACGTCGTGCCGTAGGCGAGGAAGACGAAGAGGTTGGCCGCGGTGAGCAGTGCGGCGCTGGCCACTCCGAGCCCGGCCAGCTGGGTGGTGCCCAGGTGGCCGATGATCGCGGCGTCGGCGAGCAGGAAGAGGGGCTCGGCGACCAGCGCCAAGAACGCCGGGACGGCCAGGCGCAGGATCTCACGTCGCTGACTGAGGGGTCTGCCGGCCTGCACGGACCCGTTGCTGTTCATCACTGCAAGGTTAGGGGTCGTGGCAACCCGACCGTCGTGCGACCTGACCCGGGACAGGGTTGATGGTGGCGCCCCGGTCAGCCAAGGTGTTTGAGGGCCTCCCTGCGTTCGGGCCGATCCGGCGTGACGCGATGACGTCCACGAAGTTCCACCAGGCCCCCGACTCGACCGGCGGCCTCGAGCTCACGGCATACGGCATCGACGACGTCACCTCGGGCGGCTCCCATCGAGTCGCACTATGGCCTGCAGGGGCCTCCGGCATCGGCACCGTTCACCTCTGCGCAGGGGCGCTCCTGCCGCTCGGTCAGGGCGCCGCGATGCGCAGCTTGGTCGGCATGACGGCGCCCGGCTGACAGCGCGGCAGGCCATCGCGGCCAGGGGTCAGCGAGCCCAGCACGCTCGAGTGCCGTGCGCCGGTGCAGGAGGGGATCGTTCCGGGCAGACCGTGGGTGGTGAGGAAGCCGAGGACGGCGAACGCGTAGGCCTCCTTGGCGGCCGAGGGAACGCCCAGCTCCTCCGAGGTCAGCATTCTCACCTCCGCGAGCTCCTCGCGAAGCATCCCCATGAGGGTGGGGTTCAGCGTCCCGCCACCGGAGGCGATCACCTCGGTGGCTCCGGTGCCCCGGACGGCGGTGGCGACGGAGCGCGCGGTCAGCGCGGTGAGCGTGGCGATGACGTCGCAGCCGGCGGTCGAGGGAAGCCCGCTCGACATCCGGGTCACGTAGTCGGTGGTGAAAAGCTCCTTGCCGGTGGTCTTCGGCGCCGGTCGTACGTAGTACGGCTCGGTCAGCAGCCGGGTGAGCAGCGCAGTGTCAACCGTCCCGGCGGCAGCTAGCGCGCCATCCCGGTCGAAGCTCATCGCGCCGGCGGTGTGCCGGTGCACGGCGGCGTCGATCAGCGCGTTGGCAGGGCCGGTGTCGAAGGCGATCGGCTCGCCGCCCCCTGCCACGGTGATGTTCGCGATGCCGCCGAGGTTCAGGGCGACGCACGTGCCCGGCCGGCCGCGCAGCCAGAGCACGTCAAACGCGCTGACCAGCGGCGCTCCCTGTCCTCCGGCAGTCACGTCACGGGGCCGGAAGTCGGAGATCACCGTGCACCCGGTCCGCTCGGCGATCCAGGACGGCTGGCCGATCTGCAGCGTGCCCCTGACCTGGTCGCCGGCCACCCAGTGGAAGACGGTCTGCCCGTGCGAGGCGACCACGTCGGCCCGGCCGTCGCAGAGCTCTTCGTTGGCCCGCTCGGCAAGCTCCGCGAAGGCCTGCCCGATCCCGGTGTCCAGCCGGCACACCTGCTCCATGGTCGTCCCTGCCGGTGGCAGCGCCGCCGCGATGGCCGCGCGCAGGTCGTCCGGGTAGGGCCGGCTCACCATGCCCAGCGGAGCCATGACCAGGGTGTCGCCTTCGAGCCACAGGTCAGCGGCTGCGGCGTCGATGGCGTCGTAAGAGGTGCCGGACATGAGCCCGATGACGCGCATCGCCGGGTCAGTCCCTCAGGTCATGCTGATGGTCGTTGCCCCGTAGGGTGCTCAGGGCCAGGGCGCTGACCGCGCAGGTGATCATCACGTAGTAGGCGGGGATGTCCAGGTTCGACGTGTGCTTGATCAGCTCGGTGATGATCAGGCCGGCCGAACCGGAGAAGACCGCGTTGGACAGCGAGTAGGCCAGGCCCAGACCGGTGTAACGAACCGTGGTCGGGAACATCTCGGACAGCATGGCCGGCCCCGGCCCAGCCATCAGACCGACTGCCGCACCTGCGAGGAACACCGCCAGCCCCTTTATCAGGAGCGAGCCGTCCGGTGCCTGCAGCAGGTTCAGCAGGGGCAGTGCCAGGACGAGGATCAGCAGGACGCCGGCCATCATCACCGGTCGCCGGCCGATGTGGTCGCTGAGCAGACCGGCCGGCAGGATCGTCACGGCGAAGCCCACGTTGGCCAGCACGGTGACCAGCAGCGCCTGCTGGAAGGAGGCGTCCAGCGAGGTCACCAGGTAGCCAGGCAGGACGACCAGGAAGGTGTATCCGGCGGCCGACCAGCCCATCAGGCGCCCGATGCCGATGAAGATGGCGTTGGTGAGCTCGCTGCGGCTGGGCCGGGTGACGGCGATGGCCGCCGCGTCCGCAAATGCGGCGGGGGTGCCGGAGATGGACTGCTCCAACCGCTGGAACGAGGGCGTCTCGTCCAGCCGCAGCCTTAGCCACAGCGCGACCAGGCCCATCGGAAGGGCGAGCAGGAACGGCACCCGCCAACCCCAGGCTTCGAGCTGCTCAGGGCTCAGCGCGGTGGCCAGCGTCGCGGTGATGCCCGCTGCGGTCAGCAGCCCGAGGGCGACGGTGAAGGACTGCCACGATCCGTACAGGCCGCGTCGGCCGCGGGGCGCGAACTCGGTCATCACCGAGACGGCACCGCCGAACTCACCACCCGCCGACAGTCCCTGCAGGATCCGCACGAGGGTCAGCATGATCGGAGCTGCGACCCCGATGGTTGCGTAGGTGGGAAGAAGGCCGATCAGGGTCGTTGCGCCCGACATCATCAGGACCACCATGATCAAGGTCGGCCGGCGTCCGATGCGATCGCCGATGCGGCCGAACATGGCCGCACCCACCGGGCGGAAGAAGAAGGCGAGGGCGAACGAAGCGTAGGTCTTGGTCAGGCTCTCGAGGTCGCTGGCACCACCGGCGCTGAAGAAGTTGGAGGCCATGATGGTGGCGAGGAAGCCGTAGACACCGAACTCGTACCACTCGATGAAGTTGCCGACGGAACCAGCCAGCAGGGCGCGTCGCGCGCTCGAGGCCGAGGCCGGGCTCCTGACTTGCTGTGAGATAGCCATGGGCGGTCCTTTAGGTAATTTCCTACGCGGGCGGCTCTTGATTTGTGAATAAGTTACAACACCGCTGTCGGCGGGGTCAACGGCATGCCCTGCAGGTGCGGATTGATGGTCCCATCGGAGGTGGCGGTCAACCTCAGACGGGACTGAATCCCAGTGGCTGATCCCCGGTGCACTGTCCGGGACCGTGTCCCAACTATTTTTTTGTCCACAGGGGGTGGACAACGAGTGTGCAGGCCACAGGCCTGTGCTGGGTATATCTTTGCCAAGTTCACAGGCTCATCCCCAGGCTGTGCACAAGCGGGTGCGGTGTTGTACACATCTTGTCCCCAGGTTGTGCACAGGCCTCGGTTGAGTCCGAAGGCATACGGCCCTACCGTGTCTGACTCGTACCGATCGCTGCGCGGGCGACGCCCCACAGGTTCCTGTGGGGCTCTGTCAGACCCGGGTGGTGTGCTGGTTGCAGTTCACTTGCTGGGTCGGTATCGAAGGGGGACGCTTGTGTCGCTCGCGGAGTTGAACACCAGGTCGTACGACGGACCCGGCCAGTCCTCGTATGGATCCCCTGAGGACCGGCTGCCCCCCCAGGACGTGCACGCTGAGCAGAGCGTCATCGGCGGCATGCTCCTGTCCAAAGACGCCATAGCCGACTGTGTCGAGGGGCTCAAGGGCACCGACTTCTACCGCCCCGCCCACGAGCTGATCTATGACGCGATCCTGGACCTGTACAGCCGCGGCGAGCCGGCTGACGCCATCACCGTCTCTGACGAGCTGACCAAGCGCGGGGACCTGACCCGGGTGGGTGGCCAGGCGTACCTGCACCAGCTGATCTCCGAGGTGCCGACCGCGGCCAACGCCGGCTACTACGCGGAGATCGTGGCCGAGCGGGCCGTGCTCCGGCGGCTGGTCGATGCCGGCACCAAGATCGTCCAGATGGGTTATGGCCAGGGCGGCGGCGATGTCGTGGACATCGTCAACGCGGCTCAGGCCGAGATCTACGCGGTGGCGGACAAACGCGGCGGCGACGACTACGCGGTGCTCGGGGATGTGCTCGAGGCTACTGTCGACGAGATCGAGGCCGCCTCGGGCAAGACCGGGGAGCTGACCGGCGTCCCCACCGGATTCACCGATTTCGACAACCTGACCAACGGCCTGCACCCCGGCCAGATGATCGTCGTCGCGGCCAGGCCGGCAGTGGGGAAGGCGCTGGCCCTGGACACGCTGCTGCCCACTCCGTCGGGCTGGACCACGATGGGTGAGGTCGCGGTGGGCGATCTCGTGCTCGGCGGCGACGGGCGACCGACCAGAGTGACCCGAGCCACCGACGTGATGATCGGCCGGCCTTGCTTCGAGGTTGAGTTCTCCGACGGTTCGGTGATCGTCGCTGACGCGGAGCACCAGTGGCTGGTCACTGTCGACTCGCAAGAGATCGTGCTGACAACGGTTCAAGGACTTGGTTATCTCTCGGCCGGGCGGGTCGTCTCCATCTGCCGCGAAGGGTCACCAGGCACGTCGGCGGGCGGCGCGGTCATAGATTGTGCTGCCTTGTGGAAGCTGAACGACATCCGGCCGATCGAGTCCGTGCCGGTGCGTTGTCTCGAGGTCGACAACGAGGTGCATCTCTATCTCGCCGGTGAGTCCATGATCCCCACGCACAACTCCACCTGGGGTTTGGATATCGCCCGGTCGGCGGCCATCAAGCACAAGATGGCCACCGTCCTCTTCAGCCTCGAGATGAGCCGCACCGAGATCACGATGCGTCTGCTCTCGGCCGAGGCTTCGATCCAGCTGCAGAACATGCGCAAGGGCACGATGCGCGACGAGGACTGGACCCGGTTGGCTCGCACGATGGGTGAAGTCTCCGACGCCCCGCTGTTCATTGACGACTCGCCGAACATGTCGCTGATGGAGATCCGGGCCAAGTGCCGACGCCTCAAGCAGCAGCACAACCTGCGCCTGGTAATCATCGACTACCTGCAGCTGATGAGCTCGGGCAAGCGGGTCGAGAGCCGCCAGCAGGAGGTCTCGGAGTTCTCTCGCGCCCTCAAGCTCCTGGCCAAGGAGCTCGAGGTCCCCGTCATCGCCCTCTCCCAGCTCAACCGTGGCAGCGAGCAGCGCACCGACAAGAGGCCGCAGATGAGCGACCTTCGCGAAAGTGGATCGATCGAGCAAGATGCCGACATGGTGATCCTGCTTCACCGCGAGTCGATGTATGAACGCGAGTCACCTCGCGAAGGGGAGGCCGACCTCATCGTCGCCAAGCACCGAAACGGGCCGACCGACACAATCACGGTCGCGTTCCAAGGGCACTACTCCCGTTTCACAAACATGGCTACCAACTTCTGAGTTTGTGGCTCGACGTGGCGGCGCCGAGCCCGTTGATCATGTCGGCGATGGCGATGGCGATGGCGATGGCGATGGCGATGGCGGCGGCTTGCTGGCCCTCGGCACCTAGGCGGCGAGCTCGTGGGGGTCACTGACATGGCCGACGCCTGAGGGAAGAGGTCAGGTGGCTTCCACGTCGTACCGATCTGATTGCCCGGATCGGGGGTCAGCGCAGGAGTCGAGCCAGGTCGCGGTGGCGGTCCCGGTAGCCCTTCAGGAGCACCCTTGCAGTCGAGACCGAGTCGACCAGCGGATGGAGTGCGAAAGCCCTGAGCGCCAACGGAGCCGAACGGCTCCTGGCCGCATCGATCGTCAGCTGCTCCACCGCCTTGACCTGCTGCACCAGCCCGAGCTGGTGGCCGGCGAGTGGCAGGGTCGCGAGGG